>DATMND010000365.1:0-2366 GCA_035569235.1 Acetobacteraceae bacterium
AGTGTCTTGCCGGCGCCGGGCGGACCAACCAGCAGCAGCGGCCGTTCATTCGCACCCAGAGGCAATGGCGCGAACTGCAATGCGCCGGCCAGGGCCGCCCCGAGTTCACCACGCTGCAAGGCCTCGCGCAGTGAGGCGGGCACGCCATGGAACTCGAGCGCGGCGATCAGGGCAGGGTCCGGCGGCGCCAGCGGCGGCGGTGCTTCATCCGGTTCCAGTGCGGCGGTAATCTCAACACCTTCGCCGACGCGGCGCGTCGCCAGGATCAGCGCGTCCTCACCGAGTTCGGCGCGCACCTTCGCCATCGCTTCCGCCATGCCCCCTGCACGGTAGAGTCTCAGGCGCATGCTGTGCCTGGGGACATCAGATCGTCCCTACCGTGCGGATGCGCGCCCGCGGATGGATCTCCGCCTGTGCCAATACCGGCGTCGTCGGACGGATGCGTTCGACGATGGCACGCACATGGCTGCGGATGCCGCCGGACGTCAGCAGCACAGGCGTCTCGCCGGCAGCGCCCGCCGTGTCGAAGGTGTTGCGCAGCCGTTCCATGAACTCCTGCAGGCGGCTGGGGGCCATTGCGAGTTGGCGATCCTCCGCCGGGCCGGTCAGTGCCTCGGCGAATTCCGCTTCCCATTGGGGGGACAGGGTGACCAGCGGGATATAGCCGCCGGTGCCGGTGTGACTGTCGCTGATCTGGCGTGCCAACCGCGCACGCACATGGGCGACTATGAGCGGAATGGCACGGCCCGCGCCGCCGCAGGCCTCCTGGACCGCCTCCAGGATCGTCGCCAGATCGCGGATCGAAATCCGTTCGGCGAGCAATGCCTGCAGCACGCGCTCCACGCCGCCGGTGGTGATCTGCGACGGGATCAGGTCCGCGACCAGCTTCTGCTGCTCGCGCGGCAGTTCGTCGAGCAGCTTCTGCGTCTCGGTATAGGACAGAAGTTCCGCCATGTTCTCGCGCACAACCTCGGTCACGTGAGTGGTCAGCACGCTGGGGGGATCGACGACCGTGCAGCCGCGGAACATCGCCTCTTCCTTGGCTGCCACATCGATCCACATTGCCGGAAGGCCAAAGGCTGGCTCGCGCGTCTGCTCACCGGGCACGTCCGGCATGTTCCCCTTGGGATCCATCGCCAGCAGCATGGTGGGGCGCAACACGCCGGTGCCGGCCTCGATCTCCTTGATGCGGATCGAGTAGGCGTCGGCGCCGAGCTGCATGTTGTCCTGGATGCGCACCGGCGGGAGGACGAATCCCATCTCGGTGGCGATCGAACGACGCAGGCCCTTGATCTGCTCGGTCAGCCGCGGCGCGTCGCCGCCGGCCAGAGCCAGAAGGCCATAGCCAAGCTCCAGGCGGATCATGTCGATGCGCAGGGCGTCGCTGATCGGCGGTTCGGTTGCGACCAGCGGCGCCGGCTCGTCGGCTGACTGGGCCGCCGGAGGATTTTTGTAGCGTATCCACGCACCGCCGCCCGCCAGACCGGCGAGCGCAACGAACGGCAGCATCGGAAGGCCCGGCAGCAGCGCCAGTACGGTCGCTGCGCCCGCCGCCATGGCAAGTGGCTTAGGGCTGCGGCCAAGCTGGCGGATCAGCGCGGCATCGGCGGTGCCTTCCATGCCGCCCTTGGTCACCACGATGCCGGCGGCGGTGGAGACCAGCAGTGCCGGGATCTGTGAGACCAGACCGTCGCCGGCGGTCAGCGTGGTGAACGTGGCGGCGGCATCGGCAAATGACATGCCGTGACGCACCACGCCGATTGCCAGACCGCCCAGGATGTTGATCACCGTGATGATCAGCGCCGCGATCGCATCGCCGCGGACGAATTTCGCGGCGCCGTCCATCGCGCCGTAGAAGCTGCTTTCCTCTTCCAGTTCGCGCCGCCGTCTCCGCGCCTCCTTCTCGTCCACCAGGCCGGCGGAAAGGTCGGCGTCGATCGCCATCTGCTTGCCCGGCATTGCATCCAGGCTGAATCGCGCGGCCACCTCCGCGATGCGCCCCGATCCCTTGGTGATGACCATGAAGTTCACCACCAGCAGGATCGAGAAGATGATCAGGCCGATCACCACGTCGCCGCCCATCAGGAAACCGCCGAATGCCGCAACCACGTGGCCGGCGGCGAGGGGGCCCTCGTTGCCATGCGACAGGATCAGCCGTGTCGTCGCGACGTTCAGCGACAGGCGCAACAATGTCGACAGCAACAACAACGTCGGGAAACTGGAGAAGTCGAGCGGCCGGTTCAGGAACAACGCGACCATCAGCACCAGCACCGACGTCGTGATCGACAGCGCGAGACCAAAATCAAGCAGCGCCGTCGGCAGCGGCAGCACGAGCACGGATAGCAACGCCACCACGCCCAGAGCGA
>DATMND010000366.1:0-9888 GCA_035569235.1 Acetobacteraceae bacterium
GATCTTGCTCCGCAGCACCTCGTCGTAGCTGATGGACTGCAGCCGCTGGCCGCGCTCGGCACGGTTCTCGATCGCGCGCGCACCGGCCATATTGGCGGACTCCTCGATCCGCTGGCCGAGATAGCGATAGAAGTGCATCACGCTTTCTTCCGGCTCGGAACGGGCACGCTCCTCGGTCGGTGCGACATAGACGGGGACACGCAAGAATACCTTGCCATTTCCGTCGTGCCCGCCGTCAACCCAGCCCTCGCGATACGCTGCAAGATTTGGTCCCAGCTCGGACAGATCGCCGAGCCGCGTCGCACAGAAGATCGGATTTCCCTGCGCGCCGTTGGCCGGATAGGTGTCGGGGCTGGTCGCCGCAACGCGGATCTCCGGATACGGCTTTTGGTACGGCTTCGGCACCATGCACACGTCGTCGAAATGATAGAACTGGCCATCGAAACTGAAGCGCTCCTGCGTCCAGGCGCGCTTGAGGATTTCCAGCACTTCGACAAACCGTTCGCGGCTTTCGGCGTAGGAGACGCCATAGGCTTGATAGACACGTGGAAACCCGCTGCGCCCGACACCAAAGATCAGCCTGCCGTGGCTGATCTGATCGACCGTCGCTGCCTCCTCGGCGAGTTGCAGCGGATGGCACAGCGGCAGCACCTGCACCGCGGTGCCGATCTTCATCCGTTTGGTGCGCGCCGCGATTGCAGTGGCGATCATCAACGGCGCGGCCAGCACCGACCGCTCGGGCGCGGTGTGCAGCTCCGCCAGCCACATCACGTCGAGACCCCACCGCTCCGCGGCGTCCACCTGTTCGAACGACAGGGTGAACGCGTCCTCCTCGGTTTGCCCCGGCAATCTTTGAAACTCGTGGAACATGCCGAATTCCATATCCGCTTTTCTCCTTCGTATGCCGAGGTCAGTAACCGCGGGTCGGGTCGAACTGGTTTGGCATCGGCCTGCCCTCGCGCCAGGCGCGCAGATTGTAGAAGAATAGGTCCAGGCTGCGCGCATTGTAGGTGTTCGGATCATCCACGGAAGTGTGCGGGCTGATGATCAGGTTGGGTGTGCTCCACAGACGATGCCTTGGAGGGATCGGTTCCGGCGTGAACACGTCGAGCACCGCGCCGGACAGTTTCCCCGCGTCGAGCAGGTCGCACAGCGCGTCCTGATCGAGCAGCGCGCCGCGGCCGATGTTCACCAGCCCGGCGCCGCTTGGCAGCAGGCCCAGACGGCGGCGATCCATCAGCCCACGCGTCGCATCGGTCAAAGGACAGGCGAGCACCAGGAATTCCGTCCGCGGCAGCACGCGATCCAGTTCTTCAGTGGTGATCACGTCCGCGCAGTGCGGGTGCGGACGGTGCATCGCGCGCACGCCGGTCACGTGCATGCCGAACCGCGCCGCCTGCATCGCCGCCGCTCCGCCCAGCGAACCCAAACCGACAATGGTGACGCGCCGCCCGTCCAGCACCGCGCCCCACAGTTTCTGCCAGCGCCCCGCGCGCTGGTGCGTGACCATCTCCGGCACGCGGTTGGCAAGCATCAGCACCGACATGATGGCGAACTCGCCAGCCTTCACCGCGTGCGTGCCGGCGTTGTTCAGCAGCGCCACACCCGGCGGCAGCCAGTCGAACGGCGCAAGCCTGTCGAGGCCCGCATTGGTGATGAACAGCAGCTTCAGTCGGGGCGCGAGGCATGGAAACTTCGCTGCCACCACGCCGATCTCGGTGATCAGCGCATCGGCTTCGGCAATCCCCGCGCCGAAATCCGCATCTGTATCGCCGACCGTAACCTCGTGCCCGATGCCGACATCAGGAGCACGCGCGGCTGCCTGCTCCCACATCCCGCGGGAGAACAGGAACAGCGGATCGTTGGGGGGATTCTGGATATGGACGCGCATCGGCACGCACCCTGCCATGGCTTTGCCATCGCGGACAAATTCCGGCAGTGAGCCGTCCATGCTGCCGATCCTGTTCCGCGATCAACGCTTCGTGGTGCTCGACAAGCCCTCTGGCCTGCCGGTGCATCCTGGTCCGCGCGGCGGCCCGAGCGTGGAGGATTTTTTCCCGTCACTGTCGCGGCGGAAGGATGGGCCCTGGCTGGTCCATCGCCTGGACGCCGACACGGCCGGCTGCCTTCTGGTGGCATTGCGCCGGTCGGCATTGAAGGCGGCGCAGGCCGAATTCGCCGCCGGGCGCGCGCACAAGACTTACTGGGCGGTGGTTCGCGGCGTTCCTGCCACCGGCGCCGGCACGATCGACGCACCGCTGCTGCGGCTGAACACACGCGGCGGCTGGCGCATGATTGTCGACAGTGCCGGCAAGCGGGCCGTGACCGATTGGCGCGTGCTGGGACAGGCCGGTGACACGGCATGGCTCGAACTCACACCGCACACCGGCCGGACGCATCAGGTGCGCGTGCATTGTGCGGCGTTGGGCTTCCCGGTGCTCGGGGATCCTGTGTACGATGGCGGCGCCGGACACTTGCAGCTGCTTGCACGTGCCTTGATCCTGCGCCTGGATCCGCCGCTCAGTGCGGTCGCACCAGTACCGGCACACATGCGCGAGGCCTTGCACGACTGTGGCTTGCCGATCGGCTGATCGAAGGGAGACGGGTTCATGTCGTTGCGCGAGAAGGGTGCCATCACCGGCGTCGGCGAGACGCAGTACATGCGCGGCACCGATCGGACGCCACTGTCGCTTCACCTCGAAGCGTCGCTGAACGCGATTGCCGATGCCGGACTGAAACCGACCGATATCGATGGCGTGATCCCGTATGGCCACGGTGCCGTCGCCGAGGACTTCATCACCAATTTCGGCATTCCCGATCTGCGGTTTTCGGCAACCACGCCGATGGGCGGCGCCAGCGCTGTCGCCGCCATCCAGTGTGCCGTCGCAGCGATCAGCGCCGGCATCTGCAACCACGTGCTGCTGTCGCTCGGCCGCACCGGCTACTCCGGCGGACGCATCGGCACGCGCGTGCAGCAGATGCCGCAGTTCCGTCTGATCGGCGAGTTCGAAATGCCGTCGGGCGCGATCGCGCCGGCGCAGCTCTATGCCGTGATGGCGCGACGGCACATGGAACTTTACGGCACCACCTCCCGCCAGTTCGCCGAGATCGCCGTCACCACGCGGCGTCACGCCTCGCTCAACCCCAACGCCACGATGCGCAATCCGATCACCATCGAGGATCATCAGGCCTCGCGCATGATCTCCGATCCGCTGCGCCTGCTGGATTGCTCGCTGGAGAGCGACGGCGGCGCGGCGGTGGTGATCAGTGCGGCCGAACGCGCGAACGATATGAAGCGGCGCCCCGTCGTTATCATGGGCGTGGCCGAGGGCCACCCGGACTCGCCGAGCGCGATCACGCAGCGTCCGGACCTGACCACGCTCGGCCTGGCCAAAGCTGCACCGAAGGCGTTCGCGATGGCCGGTGTGACGCATGACGACATCGATGTTGCCGAAGTCTACGATTGTTTCACCTACATCGTGCTGTGCCAGCTCGAGGATCTCGGCTTCTGCAAGAAGGGCGAGGGTGGCGGCTTCGTGCAGGACGGTGCGATCGGCCTTGGCGGAAGGCTGCCGGTCAACACGCATGGCGGGCTGTTGTCGCAGGCGCACATGGCGGGGATGAACCATATCATCGAACTGACCCACCAGCTGCGCGGCGACGCGGCGGCACAAGTGACCGATGCGGAGATCGGCCTGGTGACCGGTTACGGCGATATGGGCGACGGTTCGCTCGCCATCATGCGGAGGGGCTGAGATGAAAGACTATGCCAAGCTCATGCCGCAGCCGACCCCGGACACGCAGCCCTACTGGGACGGTCTGAACGCACACACGCTGCGGCTGCAACGCTGCGCCGCATGCGGCAAGGTCCGTCACTATCCGCGTCCGGTTTGCGATGCCTGCTACTCGATGCGCGTCGAGTGGATCGACGCCTCCGGCCGTGGCCGCGTGCACAGCTGGACCACAACGCACCATGCCTTCCATCCGGGCTTCAAGCCGGACCTGCCCTATACGCTGGTCACCGTGGATCTCGATGAAGGCGTGCGGATGAATGCGCAGCTTCGCACTCTCAATCCGGCGGAACTGCGCATCGGACTCCCCGTGCGGGTCGCGTTTGAGCAGGCGACGGATGGACTGACGCTACCGGTATTCGTGTCGGCATAGGCAGTAAGGCAAAAAGGTTTCGCACAGAGGGCCACTGAGGGACGAAAGTATGGCTCTGCGCGCGAAGCGCATTCATTCACTTCCTCGGCGGTTCTCTGTGTGCCTTTCTCAGTGGCCCTCCGTGTGAACGCTTGCTTTCTTGACGCCTGTCCGAAGGTCGATAGGCTCCCGCATCGACGTCGCCGGACCGCTCCGGCCGAAGCCGGACGCTGGAGCACGGCACCATGCCCCTGTGGATACCCATCACCGTCTCGGCCGCGCTGTTCCAGTGCTGGCGCACGGCGATGCAGCAGAAGCTGCGACACCTGCTGTCGGTCAACGGTGCCGGCTTTGTGCGCTACCTGTACGGTGCGCCGACCGCGCTCGTGCTGCTGGTTGGCGCCCTTATCGCCACCGGCCTGCCGCTTCCGGCTCCCAACCTGCCGTTCCTGTTGCACTGCATCGCCGGCGGGCTGATGCAGATTCTCGCCACCAATCTGCTCATCATGGCGTTCGGCTATCGAAACTTCGCGGTAGGCACTGCCTATTCAAAAACCGAGACGGTGCAGAGCGCGGTTGTGGCGTTGATCGTGCTGCACGAGGTGCTGCGTCCGTTTGCCTGGGCCGGCATCGCGCTTGGGCTGTGCGGCGTGATGACCCTGTCGCTTGCGGGGCGCGGACTGCGACCCGGGGACCTGGCGCGGGCGACGGTGCAGCCCGCGGCGCTTGCAGGATTGAGCGCGGGATTTTTGTTCGCGCTGACCACGGTATTCATCAAGCTGGCCAATCGCGCACTGAGCGGACCCAGCCTGTTCGTGCGCGCGCTGTTTGTGCTGGTCTGCATGAACACGCTGCAGATCATGATGCAGGGCGCGTTCCTGGCATGGCGCGAGCCAGACGAATTGCGCAAGGCAATCACGACCTGGCGCAGTTCGGCTTGGGTGGGGACGCTGTCGGCCTTGGGTTCGGCCTGCTGGTTCACCGCCTTCGCGATGGCCGAGGTCGCGCTGGTCCGTTCGGTCGGTCAGGTGGAGATCGTATTCACGTTGCTGTTCAGCCGGTTCTATCTGAAGGAGACGTTGAAGCCCGGCGACATCGCCGGGCTCGCCCTTGTGGTATGCGGTGTGCTGGTGATCGTGCTGGGAAGCTGACGCGCGAAGAGGGTCAAATTGGCCTATCCGCTCGCCATGGTTGCCGAGCTGCTCTGGTAGCTGCCCGGTCGCGGTATAGCGCGGATACTGGCCGTCTGATACTGGCGGCCCCTTGCAATGACCGCCTCGGATGGTTTGCTGCCCGACAGCTATCCGGCGACGAACCTGCAAAAGCGAACGCTTATTCGCTCTCCTCGCGCCCGAGCACGACGTGCGTCGCGAGGTCTGTGGCAGTGGATTCCATCACGCGGTAGCCGAGGGCAGGGAGATCCAAGCCCTCGAACATAGCCTCGCCCCGTCCGAGCAGGACAGGCGAAAGCGCGAAGTGCAGTTCATCGATTAGGCCGGCCTGCAGATATTGGCGAACTGTCGAGACGCCACCTCCAATCTTGACGTCGCGTGCTCCCGCGGCGTCGCGTGCGCGCTCGAGCGCGGCGTGGATCCCGTCCGTGACGAAGTAGAACGTGGTGCCGCCCTCCATTACGATCGGCTCGCGGGCATGGTGCGTTAGGACGAACGTCGGAGCGTGATAGGGCGGATTGTCTCCCCACCAGCCCTTCCAGCTGTCGTCCAGCCATTCCCCACGCACGGGACCGAACATGTTCCGGCCAAGGATGAAGGCACCGAAGCCATCCATCGAGCGGTGGGCAAAGGTCTCGTCCACGCCCTCCGAGCCACCGCCCTTGCCGAACATGGCCCTGAAGGTCTTCGTTCCGACGAACCAGCGGTGTAGCTCCGTTCCGCGCTTTCCCAGAGGATCCTGAAGACTCTGTTCCGGGCCGGCTCCGAACCCGTCCAGGGACAACGAAAACGCCGCGACTCTGACACGCCCCACCATAGCCCCCTCTACTGATTGCAACATGCTACGTTGCTGAACCAGTGTCTGCAATCAGAGAGCACGAGCGCGGCATTGATCGGCGAGTTTGGGTCGAGAGCAGCCGTTGCGCTTTCATTCGGAGATAGGCTCTGATTCCAGGAGGCTCCTGCTGGTGCTCGGTCGCGGTGCGCACGCGAACGACCCATTGTCAGGCAAGCGTCTGCCGCGGGCCTTGCCGCAGACCATTTCATAGCCGGATCACCCGATATTCTTCGTCATGGTCCGCGATGGCGCCCATCACCCATAGCCCAACCGTCGTTGCAACTGTCCCAAGAAATCATTCCTAATTATCTCTTTGACAAAGCAGATTTGTAGGAATAATAGCTTGATGGCGTGCTGGCGCTCAGATAAACTATTGGGCGAAGGGCTAAAAGTGTCATCAAAAAGCGTAGGGTCCGCCAGCAGAACCGCCCCTGTTCACCGCAGGGGCGGTCTGCACCCAAAGGATAGCAGATGACGGGTCAATCTGACCACAAGGCCGAGAAGCCAGTAGCCGATGAACTGCCTCCAGAGGAAGCTGAGCGGGTTGCCCGCGATGTGGCTCGGCGGTTGCTGACGACGCTAAAACGAAGGAGCGGCCCACCTTCCGCTACTGGGACAGAAACTCCGCAGTCAGTGCAACGAAAGATGCCATCCCAACCCGTCGATTGAATCCACCTGCACACCTCGGGCAGCTACCCGACTGCATCAACGGCAACTGTCGGGGCAAGCGGGTTGTCGCGCCATTGCAACGCACGATCCAGCGTCGTTGGATGCGGCGGTTGGACGTTGCCTCGTCGGGCGACGACAGGCGCTGTGAAGTGGTGGTCATGGTGGACTGACGATTTAGAACGCCTCGTCAATTGGCGCGGGCCTTTCTGCATTGGAGGGCACGCCAAGGATAATGAAAGCCCTGGATCATACGGGGTGGTAATGCAGCGTCACCACGACATCAGCCGGCTGCGCGGGCGTGCCCGACGGAAACGGCGGCAGATGGGCGTTGCGAAACACCGCTACCGCTGCGGCGTCGAGTTCACTCAATCCCGAGCCTTGCACCACCTCGATCGATGTGATCTTCCCATCAGGGGCGATAACGATATGGACTTTTACGTTGCCACCCTCGTTGGTCTGCGACGCCTCCTTGGGATAGAAGGCGTGCTGGTCCCACCACTGCTTCAGCTTCCCCATCCAGGCATTGGTCGCATCGCTCGCGCCATTCTGCCCGGCAGCCTGCGCGTGCGCAGGTGACCCCGCCGGTTTGACCGGAGCATTGGCGGCACGGCGTGGCGACACCGGGCGCTGCACCTGCGTCACCGGAGGTGATGGCGGAACAGGCGTTGGCACGGATGGAGGTGGTGGCGGTATCTCAGCCTGTTGAACTGGTGGAGGCGGTGGCACGTCCGGTACGGGTGCCGGTTGCTGAACCGGCGGCGGTACGGGTGTCGGCGTTGGTGGGGGGGTCTCAGCCTGTTGCACTGATGGAGGCGGTGGCACGTACGGTGCGGGTGTCGGTGTTGGGGCGGGTGGCACGTCTGGTACGGGGGCGGGCGGCTCCGTCGCCGGCCCTTCACCCATTATAATCTCCACCGTGGACGGCCCCGATGCACTCGTGGGTGGCGGCGGCGGCGGCATCATCAGCAAGGACACGAACACCGTCAGATGCAGCGCCAGTGACAGCCAGATTGGCCAGCCCAGCGTTTTGCGCCGCCGGTGTGCGACACGCACCGTTCGTTGGCTGCTGCTCAGCATCGATCGAACCATTCGAGACGGAGCCGACGGTATCAAACCATGGTGATGCTTTCCAATCACCGCAATAGCAGTGCCGGAAAAACCTGGACATGGGTCTTGTACGGGCCAACAGTGGTGTGCCTCGCGCCAAAGGGAGGATGCTCGATGCGGTTGTCGATCGCTTCGTCTGCCCTTGCAGCTTTTGTTCTGACGCCTGTGGCCGCCGGCTACGCACCCGCGTTGTGCCAGGACTTCAGCATAACAAACCAAGTGGAGCCGGCGAACGCATGGCGTCGCGACTTGATGCGGGAATTGCAAGCATGGTGGGATGGGCATGCCTACTATCCCAGACACGCATCGAACAGCGATGAGAGCGGCACTGTCAAAGTCCATTTGGTGATTCGCTCTGACGGCAAGTTCTGGACGGTCAATGTGGTGGAAAGTTCGGGGTCGCGCTCGCTCGACGCGGCTGGCTCCTCGGTGTTCCGCGATGTGATCGTGCGGCCGTTCCCGGAGGGCGACCCGAAGGCCGAGATAGACCTTTCGCTGCATTATGTCCTGGCGCACCGACACGATCAGCCGGTGGCTGCCGGTTACACGCCCGTGGTGTCCAAAAGCCCATTCACCATCATGAACGACCCGGTCAAGTCGCCGATCCTGGAGACAATGCTGCAAAGGAACTGCACCGGAACGGTCGTGCGGGGGGCGGTGCCGAATCACCCCGTATACGGAATACGTTATTCAGCCGAAGCAGTCTTCTTTCGGAAGCCTGATGGCACGCCATGGGTCAAGTTTAATACGAAAGGGAATTTCAGCGTCTCGCCGGTGACAGAAGTGGGCAAGATGCTCCAGTTCACTGGTCATGTGGAGTATGGCCCACGTGGTCAGATAGAACTTTTCCCTCAGTACACCGTATGGCCTGACGGCGATAACCATCTCGGGGGCACCATAGGTGGCCTTCATACTGACAGTTTTGGCCTCCCGTATAATCAAAATGCAGGATCGGTCGATCTTACCTGCACAACAGAAGTCTTACCTGCGGTTGCTTGGAATAAGTGGTATTTGGACACCGGGATTACCTGGGCTGATAAACCGGCTGGTGATCCGCCCTGACGCTTCAGTCCACTGGTAGGTCAGACGCTTGTCATTCATGCCGTAGGCGGCGACGCGAGCACGCTCCTCATCCTCGATTCCGAGTTTGCTGCGATTATTCCAACGGAAAGTAAATTCATCAAGGTAACGCTGTAGATGCTGTTCGCCGCAGTGCTGATAAATGCCGACCACCGCACCTGCCATTCGCAGGGACGCCCGGCACCGGGCCGCCCTGAACCCGCATCCCGGACCATCGAGGCGTGACGCACGGGACCGGCCAACGGCTGGTCCCGCCGTCCTGATTCTGCCGCCGGCAAAGGGCCTCCGTTAACCTGCGCTTCTGGGATCATCACCTGAACGGGCTGCTGATGGCCGACTTGGGTTGGGAGCGGTCGATGGATAAAGCTGCTGGTGTCAAATCACCCGCCACAGCGGGCGCGTCAGCAGCATCGCCAGCAGTCCGGTGAGGCCTGTCGCCGCGGTCGCCCAGGGCGCGCCGATCCCGTCGGCCAGCCAACCCAGCGCCACGAACCCGATCGGCCCGACCCCGATGCAGACCGACAGCACGCCCAGCACGCGGCTGCGCATCTCGGGTGGCGCGGACAAATAAACCAATGTCGCCTGCATGATGCTGAACGCCGCACCGCCGAGGCCGGTGAACAGCAGCGCCGACCCGGCGATCGACGGCACCGGAACCAGCGCGAACACGATCAGCATGACCATGTAGAGCGTAACCCCGCCGACATAGGCCTGCCGATACAAACGCGGCGGACAGAACATCGCCATCAGCACCGCGCCGGCGAACGCGCCGATGCCGTCCATGCTGGCGAGCACGCCGATCCCCTCCGGGCCAAGCGCCAACTGATCCTGTCCGATCACCGGCACCATGCTGGTGAACGGCCAGCCGAACACGTTGTA
>DATMND010000367.1:0-32795 GCA_035569235.1 Acetobacteraceae bacterium
GCCGCTTGCGGCCATACGATTCGGAGTGGCAAGATGTTGTGGTATGGCTATTACGTGATTGTGTTGGACCCGGAAACTGCGATTCTGCCGCAGCCGGGGCGGCCATGAGCAAGAGGACCAGTGGGTGCACCGGGCACCCGGCAGTGGCGAGGGGAACAGAACATGTCGGCTGATCGACCGATCCTGATCGTTGATGACGATGAGGCACTGCGCGAGACGCTGGCCGACCAGCTCGCGGTCGATGGAGAATTCACGGCAATGGAAGCCGGCTCCATCAGCGAAGCCGAGGAAAGGCTGGCCGCCAAGGACGCCCGCTTCGACGCGGTGATCCTAGATGTGGGTCTGCCCGATGGCGACGGTCGCGATCTCTGCATCAGGCTGCGCAAGCAGGGGCAGAAGATGCCGATCATCATGCTGACCGGATCAGACGCCGAGACCGATGTGGTGCGCGGCCTCGACTCCGGCGCCAACGACTATATCTCGAAGCCGTTCCGGCTGAACGAACTGTTGGCGCGGCTGCGCGCGCAGCTTCGCATCTTCGAGAACAGCGAGGACGCGGTTTTCACCATCGGGCCTTACACGTTCCGCCCATCGGCGAAGCTGCTGCAGGACCCGACGAAGAGCAAGCGCATCCGCCTGACCGAGAAGGAGGCGGCGATATTGAAGTTCCTGTATCGCGCCGGAACCCGCGCCGTGGCGCGCCAGGTGCTGCTGAACGAGGTGTGGGGCTACAACGCCGCGGTGACCACGCACACGCTGGAGACGCATATCTATCGGCTGCGCCAGAAGATCGAGCCCGATCCCGCGAATGCGCGACTGCTGGTCACCGAGGGCGGCGGCTATCGCCTGGATCCCGAGGGCGTTCCATCCAGCGTCGTGGCGGCCTGATCGCCGGCGACCAGTTCGGCTATCTTCCGCAGATCGGCGACGAAGGCACGGTACTCCCGTGCCTTCGCATCTTCGTCCGGCACGCGCAGCAGATATGACGGGTGCACGGTGACGAAGACCATCTGGCCGTCGGGCAGTTCGATCGGCCTGCCACGTTCGCGGGTGATGGTGACGGCGCGGCCCAGCACGGCACGCGCCGCGGTGCCGCCCATCGCCACCACCAGCTTCGGACGCAGCCGCACGATCTCCACGTCGAGCCAGAAGCGGCAAGCCTGAATCTCCGGCGCCTCCGGGGTCTTGTGGATGCGCCGCTTGCCGCGCGGTTCAAACTTGAAGTGCTTCACCGCATTGGTGATGTAGATCGTGCGCCGGTCGATGCCGGCTTCCTCCATCGCGCGATCCATGATCTGGCCGGCCGGGCCGACGAAGGGCCGACCGATCACGTCCTCTTGGTCGCCCGGCTGTTCGCCCACGAACAGCATGTCGGCATGCGCGGGGCCTTCGCCGAATACAGTCTGAGTTGCCGGTTCATACAGGTGGCAGCGGCGGCAGTCCGAGGCCTCGTGCATTGCCTCCCGCAGCGCCGGATCGGTGTGCGATGGCAGCACGACCGGGCCGAGCGGCGAGCGATCGGGTGGCCGCGGCGCTTCGTCGAGTTCTTCCGCCTCGGGAATGGACGTGCCGACACGAGAGTCGCGCAACAATCCCGCGTGATGCGAGTGCCACCATGATTGCAGCGCCACGTCGTCCGACACCGCTTCGCGCTTCACACCCGCGGAGAGACGCAGTTCTGCCCCGTCCCAATGCGCCGCGCCATCGGGCGTGCAAATGGAGAAAGCCAGGTCGGGAAATCGTCGGGCGATCAGTTGCGCGTTCGCTTCGAGCACGTAATGCGCCGGCTCGTACCATCCTAGGTAACGGGTCCGGTCACCCTCGTGCACCGGCAGGTAGCGCACCAAAGTGCGCATCCTATGCGCCTCGGCGCGGACTGCGAGCGCAAGGGCATGCGCGCGCGCCACCTCCGGATCGGTCGTTTTCCCCAGCACGCGCTCCCCGGCATTCGCGCGCCAGACAAGCCGATAGAGCAGGTCGAACCGCGTTGGATCGCGCGCCTGGATCGCCAGCGCCGCGAGCGAGACCAGGGCCCGCGAGATGCTGAAACTGCCGCTGCCTTCGGACAGCGCATTCGGGCCATCGTCGTGCCGGCGTACCGACCACTGCACATCGTCCGGCTCCGCGCCGGCGAGGACCAGAGCGCGTGTGGCGGTGCGCCAGCCTTCCCAGTCGGTTTCGCTCTCCAGCACGATCCGCCGCATAGGCCGAGCAAACTCCATCCCGCCACGCTTTCCAACCCCGGCCGGCGGGGATAGCCGGAGGGCCACCGGCAAGTGTAATGTGGCGGCTGGCTATGCCCCAAGAAGTTCTTGGGGCGAACCGGATGCCAATGTTAGGCGAATATCAGGCAAGCTTTGCTGATTGCTGTCCCGGATCGATATGGAAACCGAGTTGACCCTACCATCCTACTCCCGGCCGCCGCTGGACGAGGTCGCTGCCGATATGCAATTCGCCACCTTGCCGCTGAAGGCCGCGGATGTAGGGGCCTTTCATGCGCTGATTGCGGCCGAATACCCACGCACGCTGGACGTGCCGCCTTTGCCTCCCAGCTTTGAGACCGTCGGACCCAGTTTCGTTCCGCCCTTTGGTATTGGCATCGGCATCGGGGCCGACCTCCCGCGGTCGTGGTTCATCTCCGAGGATGACGAGCACGTCGTGCAGTTGCAGCCGGATCGACTGATCGTCAACTGGCGTATGCGGCCTCACGGTGGCCCATATCCCCGCTACGCTGAAGTCAGGCGACGTTTCGTGGCCGCGCACGAAGCACTCCGTAAGTTCGTCCACCAGAAGGGATACCCCGAAACCGTACCCAATCAGTGCGACTTAACCTACTTCAATAAGGTACCGTTGCCGGCCAATGCTGAATGGGGTGAAATTCACCGTCTCCTCAGAGGTATGTATTTGAACACGGGGCCCGAATGGAGCGGGCCTTTCGATAATTGCCAAATTGCGCTGCGACGGGCGCTGCGGAGTCCGGTAGAGGGTGCATTCGGCAGGTTGCAAGTCGAATGCGCGCCAATAAAAATCGATGTCACTCAAAAGGCGTGGGCTCTCAATGTCACCGTGAAAGGGCGGCCTGAAAGTGCCGACTTTCAAGCTGTTCTTGATTTCTTCGATATGGCGCACGTCGAAATTGTAACCTGCTTTACGGCAATAACGACCGAGCCAATGCATGAACTATGGGGGAGACAGCGGTGAGTCAGACAGCCGAAATCTTCGACATGTCTGCCCTGCCAAAGGCGACTAATCCCATCCAGCGAGTGGTCGGTGCTCGAACTGAACATGCTGGGGCTACACTCAGCATTTTACCTTTTGAGTCGAGACGTGGACCAGATCTCGTCGATTGGATAAAGGCAACGCAGAAGCTCGGCCAGATTGCCAGACTGCAACGTGGCTGGAACGGTACGAAGGGTGCGCCGCCTGACTCTCACACGATCTTCTTTGCGGCACAGGAACTTGCCGGCCTGGAAAAGCTAGGAGTTCCCGCCCCGACCATCAATCCATCCGCGGATGGGGCCGTTTATGCAGACTGGCATATGATGGGTCTCGACATCGAGATCATCTTCGAGGCTCCTTACAAAGTGACCGTCTTGATCGAGGATGCACGTCAGATCGTGCCTTCATTTGCAGGCGAGGATGTCGATCTGAAAATCGCACTCGAAGCGTTACGAGCACTCTGCGCACGTTAGGGCCATCGACATAGTGAACACTGAGGAAATCGCGGACGAGGAGCGGTTGCTGCGTCGCATCCCGCCCTGGCACGCCCCCCAGGAAAACCAGAATCCTCCCGGCGGAGGGAAGCCGATCCTACGTCCGCCATCATCGGCGTTTGCTCTCGATAGGGGTGAAACAGGCTTGTCGTTTCATATCGAATCTTCGCTGCGGGCGGCAGGAGAGCAACTGACCTACGGCTGTCCTGACGGAGAGCCAGGTTGGGCAGTAACCAGAATTACCGCGGCCACCGTTCGCACATTCGGGCTGCGGATCGAACGGGATGGTTTACCGCATCACGTTCTGGTTCTTGGTCTGGCGGAACTCAAGGGTGGAGCACTTCGACGGATGCAGAGGGATCTTGCCAAGAACTCCGAATATGTAGTGCTTCCTCGCGCAGCTTGACTCCTGCACCCACTACCCAACTCCGGCCGGCGCGGTATGCTTCGGCCATGACGATCCATCCTGAAGCCTTCGCCCTGATTGGCGCTGCGGCCGCGCCTGCCTTCGCGCGTGACGGACAAACGCTGTTTCATCTGCGCGGTTCGGGCCTTCTGCAGATCTGGGCTCTTGATCTCGCGACAGGCGCCGACCGCCAACTGACTTTCCATGATGAGAAGGTCGCGCTGCTGCGAAGGTCTCCGGTGGATGATCGGCTGATCTATGGTTTCGACCGTGGTGGCGACGAACGGCAGCAGTTGATGCTGATCGACCCGCGCACCGAATCGCCCGAGCCGCGCGCGCTGACTGCAAATCCGGCGGTGATCCACGATTTTGGCGGCTGGTCGCCGGACGGGACGCAGTTCGCCTATGCGGCGAACGAGCGGGACGAAGCGCATTTTGACGTTTACGTGCAGGATATCGCGAGCGGGGTCCGGCGGTGCGTCTTCCAGGGGACCAACATCGTCACCGTCTCCGGCTTCCGACCTGATGGCGCAAAGGTGGCGCTGGTGCGCGACCGCGGCTACGGCAACATGGCGCTGCTGGTGCTGGATCTGGCATCGGGTGACGTCCGCGAATTTCCCGCCCCTTTGCCGAGCAACTACCAGTCCGTCCGCTGGGCCAGCGACGGCCGCACATTGCTGGCCCTGACCGACCACGGCGGCAGCGACTTCATGCGACTTTGCCGGCTCGATCCCGAAACCGGCGATGTCGCCGTCGTGTTCCAGGCGCCGAGCCGCGACGTGGATGCCTGGGCAATTTCTTCGGACCTGCTCCAGCTTGCGACGGTCGAAAACGACCGCGGCTATTCCGTTTTGCGTGTCGGACCGACTGACGGCGAACGTGCCGCGGTGATGGGTTTGCCGCGGGGCGTCGTCGCCGATCTGGCCTTTTCGCCGGATGGCGGCGCGCTTGCCTTCACTGCCGCATCGCCGACCGAGCCGCCGTCGCTCTGGCAGTGGCGCGACGGCGTGGCGCGCGGCGTGTGGCAACCCGCGCCGCACGTCGAACCCTCCGGTTTCGTCGATCTGGAATTGGTGGAATGGGAAAGCTTTGACGGCACGCGTATCCCCGGCTGGCTTGCTTTGCCTCGCACCGCGATGCCGGCCGGCGGTTACCCCGCCATCGTGTGGGTGCATGGCGGGCCGGTCGCGCAGACTCGACCGAATTTCCGGCCCGACATCCAAATGCTGGTAGCGCAAGGCTTTGCCGTACTGCTGCCGAATGTGCGCGGAAGTTCGGGCTACGGCCGCACCTATACGAAGAGCGACGACGTCGAGCGGCGGCTCGACAGCGTGACCGACCTCGCACACGGACGGAACTGGCTCGCCGCGCATCCGGCAATCGATGGCGAACGGATCGGCATCATGGGCCAATCCTACGGTGGCTTCATGGTGCTGTCGGCGATCACCGAGCATCCCGAGCTTTGGCGCGCCGCGGTGAATTACTACGGCATCGCCGATTTCGTCACATTGCTTGCCGGCACGGGCGCGTGGCGGAGCAGTCATCGCGCCGCCGAGTATGGCGATCCCAACCGCGATGCCGATTTGTTCGCGCGCATCTCGCCGATCCATCGCGTCGATCGCATTTGCGCACCGGTGCTGATCGCGCACGGGACACGCGATCCGCGCGTGCCGATCAGCGAGAGCGAGCAGTTCGTCGCGGCGTTGCAGGAACGCCAGAAGCCAGTGACTTATCTGACGTTCGACTATGCCGGCCACGGGTTCGTTCGCCCGGACGACAAACGCCGCATCTACGCCGCCGTCGCCGAATTCTTCACCGCGCATCTGCGCTGAACCGGATTTCCCCCGCCATGTACATCCCCAACCGCACGCACCGCACGCTGATCATGGGCCGCAATGGCGCGGTCGGCTCGAACCAGCCCCTGGCGACCCAGGCGGGGCTCGACACTCTGCGCGCGGGCGGCAACGCGATCGACGCAGCAGTGGCGATTTCGCTGACGCTCAGCGTCGTGGAGCCGGGCATGTCAGGGCTCGGCGGCGACGGATTCTATCAGGTTTACACGGCCCGCGACGCGACCTCGCGCTGCTGGAATGCGACGGGCGCCGCGCCGCTCTCCGCCACGCCGGACCGTTTCCGCGCGGCCGGCATCGCGGTGCGTGGCCCACTCAGCGTCTCCACGCCGGGTCTGCTTGGTGGCATCGGCGCGATGCATTCGGCACACGGCAGATTGCCATGGCGGCAGTTGTGCGGACCCGCGATCCAGCATGCGCGCGATGGCTTCGCCGTCAGCCACCACTACCGACATTTCGCCGCCGACGTGCGCGCGGTGCTCGCCGCCGATCCGCGATCGCGCGCGGTATTCCTGGCGGGACTCGATGTCGGCGTGCCGGCGCTTGCCGCGCTGATCCGCCAGCCCGACCTTGCACGCACGCTGGAGGAGATCGCGCAGGACGGTGCGGAGAGCTTTTACCGCGGCCGGCTTGCAATGCGTCTGGCCGCCGGCATGCGCGAGGCCGGCGTTCCGGTCGATGAACGCGATCTGGCGGAATGCCGGCCGGAACTGCAGAACCCGATCGGCATCGCATATCGCGGATTCCGCATCGCGCAGACGCCGCCGAACTCTACCGGCTTCACCATGCTGCAGATGCTAAAGATCGCCGAACGTTTTGATCTGCCCGCGCTCGATCCGGTGCGGCGCATCCACGTGCTGGTGGAAGCGAAGAAGCGCGCCTTCCAGGATCGCGAGCGCTACGGTACTGATCCGCGCTTTGGCGACGTGCCGCTCGACCGTCTGCTATCGGACGCCTACGCCGACGAGTGTGCCGCCGCGATCGACATGGCTCACGCGAGCGACCTCGCTTTGGCGGAACCCGAGGCAGCGGCCGGCGACACGACCTATTTCTGCGTCGTCGATGCGGACGGCAACACGGTGTCCGGCATTCAAAGTCTCAATTCAGGGTTTGGTTCCGGCGTCACCGCGGGCGACACCGGCGTTCTGCTGAACAACCGCATGGCCTACTGGCACCTCGCGCCCAGCCACCCCAATCGTCTGGCGCCCGGCAAGCGCGTGCGACACACCATGAATGCGCCGATGGTGTTCAAGAACGACCGGCTGTGGGCAGTCGAAGGCACGCCGGGCGCGGATCATCAGGTGCAGGTCAACCTTCAGGTGCTGACAGCGATGATGGACCTGGGCGCCGATCCGCAGTCGGCTTTGGAAGCTCCGCGCTGGAGTTCGAGTCAGCAAGGGCAGGGCGCCAACTGGCCGCACGAGGGCGACGGCAGGCTGACGATCGAACCGGGATTTGGCGAGGACGTGTTGGCTGGGCTGGAACGGCTTGGGCACCGTTTGAATCGCGTCGGGCCGTTGGAAGCGCCATGCAGCGTGCAGGCGATCCGGGTGATGGAGAACGGCGTACGCGCGGCCGGTTCGGATCCGCGCCGCGATGGTTGGGCGGGGGCTTATTAGCAGAATTTACCACAAAGACACGAAGGCACGAAGTTGGCCCTTCGTGCCTTCGTGTCTTTGTGGTGAGCCTTACTGATTGATCGGAACGTGACCAAATTTTGGAATTCAGCCTGGACCCTTCTCGTGCTTGCCAATCTGTTCTGGGCCGGCAATATCGTGCTCGGCCGCGGACTGGCAGGGCACGTTCCGCCGATCGCGCTCGCCTATTGGCGATGGACCGGCGCGTTCGTGATCGCCTTCGGCTTCGCGTGGCCCTACCTCAAGCAGGATGCGCGGGCCCTGCTGCGCCACTGGCGCATGATGCTGCTGCTCTCGGCGACGGGCATCGCCACCTACAACACGATGTCCTATATCGGCCTCACCAATACCACGGCACTGAACGTGCTGCTGCTGCAATCGGCAGGGCCGCTGGTCATCGTGATCTGGGCCTTCGCGCTGTTCGGCGAGCGGCCGACAGCATGGCAGTCAGCCGGCGTCCTGTTGTCGCTGATAGGCGTTGCGGTCATCGCGGCGCACGGCTCATTCGAGATTCTGCTGCACCTGTCGATCAACCGCGGCGATGTCTGGATTCTGGTCGCCATGGTGATCTACGGCGTTTACGCCGCGATGTTCCGCCGCCGCCCCGTTGCCCATCCGCTCAGCTTCCTGGTCGCCATGATGGGGATCGGGTCGATGATGATCCTGCCGTTCTACGTGTGGGAGACAGTGCAAGGCGGCAGAATCGAGGGCGGCCTGCCGTCCTGGCTCGCGATGGCATACATCGCGGTGTTCCCGTCTTTCATCGCCTATCTGTTCTTCAATCGCGGCATCGAATTGATCGGCGCTGCACGCGCCGGCCAGTCCTGGCATCTCATGCCGGTGTTCGGCAGCATCCTCGCGGTGTTGTTCCTCGGCGAGACGTTCTACGCCTACCATGCGATCGGCATCGCCCTGATCGCCGGGGGAATCGTGCTGGCATCGATCAAGGCCTCGCAAGGTGTCGCGGCCGGTGCGCGACCCCGGCGGGACTTGAAGACGCGTCCGCGCGCAAACGCTTGATCGCGGCGCGGGCTGCGCCGACCTGATCACGAAGGAGGGAGCGTATGCTACCCGATCGCTGCGGAACAATCCTCGCTTGCGTCGCGTTGCTGCTGCTAACGGCTGCGGCGCCTGAACCAACAGCCAGCGATGTGCAGCAGGTCCCGCCAGAGGAGGCATTGGCGATCCTCGGCCATAACGTCCAGGGTCCGGATGGCAAGGACATCGGGCGACTGGTCGATGTTCTCGTCGGCCAGGAGGGTCAGCCACAGGCCGCAGTGATCGACTTTGGAGGCTTCATGGGC
Organism: Acetobacteraceae bacterium; assembly: GCA_035569235.1. Classification (GTDB taxonomy): domain Bacteria; phylum Pseudomonadota; class Alphaproteobacteria; order Acetobacterales; family Acetobacteraceae; genus JAMXLO01. The sequence goes on from DATMND010000367.1 coordinate 8,911, forward strand.
GTCGGCAGCCGCAAGATCGCCGTTCGATGGAGCGCACTGCACTTCGCGCCAGGCGACCCCAAAAATCCGATCACGCTCGAGTTGACGCCCGACCAGATCAAGGGGGCGCCCGAATACAAGGATATTGCCAAGCCCGCCCCCGTCGTGGTGGCAGCCCCCGCCCCCGCCCCGGCTGTCGCCCCCGAAGCCGAACCCGCGCCACCGAAGCAGTGATGCATGCCAGGCCGCGGCATACTTGTGGCGCGAGGTGCGCGCGCCCTCGACCTGCTGAACTTCTTCGTGGCCGATGTGCAGACCGGCTTCGGTCCGTTCATTGCCGTGTATCTGACGACCCACAAATGGACCCAGGTGGAGATCGGCTTTGTCCTGACGCTGGGCACAGTCGTATCGCTGATCAGTCAAATCCCTGCCGGTGCTCTGGTGGACGCTATGCACAACAAGCGCGCCGCCGTGGGTGGTGCGCTGATCGGCGTGATCACCGCGGCCCTGCTGCTGGCGATCCAGCCCACTTTGTTGCCCGTGGCGGTGGCGCAGACGCTGCATGCTTTCTCAAGCTGCATACTCACCCCGGCGATCGCTGCAATCAGCCTGCATCTGGTTGGCCACGCCGCGCTGGGTGAACGGCTGGGGCGCAATGCCCGCTTCGCCTCCATCGGCAACGGGCTTGCCGCGGCGGTCATGGGCGCAACCGGGGCCTACCTGTCCAGCCGTGCAGTATTCGTGCTGACCGCCGCGCTTTGCATCCCGGCGCTGTTGACCCTGCTTGCGATCGGCCGCGGCCCGCACTCCAGACGCCAGACAACGGTCCCGCTGCTTGACTGGCCCGGCCTGCGACGCTTGTTCACCGACCGCCGCCTGCTCGCGTTCTTCGGCTGCGTGATGCTGTTCCACCTGTCTAACGCCGCGATGCTGCCGCTCATCGCCGCGGAGATCACCTCGCGTTCCGGGGACTTCGCCAATATGATCATCGCCGCTTGCATCGTGCTGCCGCAGGGCGTGGTGGCGCTTTGCTCGCCATGGGTGGGCCGGCGTGCCGAGCTATCGGGGAGGCGTTCGATGCTGCTGCTGGGCTGGTCCGCCTTGCCGCTCCGCGGTCTGCTGCTGGCGGTGCTGCCCGGTGCCTGGCTGCCGATCGCTGCTCAGGCTGTGGGCGGCATCAGCGCCGCGGTCTTCGGTGTGCTGTTTCCCCTGATCGCGGCCGACATCACCCGTGGAACGTCGCACTTCAACCTGTGCATGGGCGCACTTGGTCTTGCGGTTTCCTTCGGCGCCGCGCTCAGCACAACGCTGGGCGGCTGGATCGCGGACTCCGCCGGCGTGCAGGGCGCGTTCACGGCACTCGGCGTGATCGGTCTGCTCGGCACGCTGGCGGTTTGGCTCGCAATGCCCGAAACACGCAGCGACTGACGCGGCTGCCTCACGGCCGGTCGGCTGCGAACAGGCTGGCCAATTCCTCCGCCGCCTGCTGCTGGCTCTGGATGACCTGCTTCTCGTCGCGGTAGATCGCATGGGTCTCCAGCAGTGTCCTTTCGTCTCGATCTCGGAACAGTGCCACAGCGCGTTCGGCAGCTTCCTCGTCGATGCCGAGCGTGGTAAGCGCCATCCTGGCGAGGTGCAGGCTGGAATAGAACGTCTCGCGCACCTGGCCGTCCACGTCGCGGTCCATCAGCAGATGCGCATACCACCGGTTGCGCGCACGGGCGAGAATGGCGAGGTTCGGAAAGGTGCGCTTGACGACTTCGACCGTTCGTAGCACCCCTGGCGGATCGTCCAGCGTCACCACAATCAGCTTCGCCTGCTCGGCGCCGGCCGCACGCAGAACGTCAGCACGCGTAGGATCGCCGAAATACACCTTGTTGCCGAAACGGCGAACGACATCGACCTGGCCGGGATTGCGTTCCAGCGCGGTGAATTCGATGCCATGCATGCGCAGGACGCGTCCGACGATCTGCCCGAACCTGCCGAAGCCGCAGATGATCACCGGGTTGGGGTCGGCGTCGATCGTGTCGTATTCAGGCGCGGGCGCGCGCTTCAGGCGCGGGATGATGAATGCCTCGGAGCCGGCGAACAGGATCGGCGTGGCGATCATCGAGGCGGCGGTGACCAGCGTGGCGAATGCCGCATGACCCTGACCGAGCGCTCCGGCCGCGACCGCGGCGCCGAACAGCACGAAGCTGAACTCGCTGGCCTGTGGCAGCGCGAGGGCGAAGCGCAGCGCGTTGGTCCTATCCTGCCCGCCGATGCGCGCCAGGAGGAAGCCGATGACCGATTTGGCGACAAGCAAAGCCGCCGTGGCTGCGGCGAGCATGGCCGGCTGGGTGCCGGCCAGGGAAAGATCGGCTGACATGCCGACCGAGATGAAGAAGAACCCAAGCAGCAGGCCCTCGAACGGTGCTATGTCGGCCTGAAGTTCGTGGCGGTACTCGGATTCCGACAGCAGCACGCCGGCCATAAACGCGCCGAGCGAGGGCGACAGGCCGCCGGCAGTGGCAAGCAGGGCGGTGCCCGCGACGATGAGCAGCGCGACGGCGGTAAAGACTTCCGGTGTCTGCGCGCCGCCAATGGCGCGGAACAGCGGCCGCATGAGGAAGCGGCCACCGACCAAAATAACGGCGATCGCGACCGCGGCGCGCGCCACATCGTGCCACGGTACATGGTCGGGGATACTGTCGCCGCCGAGCAGCGGGACCAGTGCCACCAGCGGGATGAACGCGAGGTCCTGGAATAGCAGCACGGCGAAGGTGTCGCGGCCGGCGGGGCTGGTGAGCAGGTCGCGCTCCGCCAGCATCGGCAGGACAATGGCGGTGGATGACATCGCGAGGCCCGCGCCGAGCACGATCGCGCCTGGCCATCCGATGCTCGCGGTATGGGCAAGGGCCGCCAGCGCCGCGCCGCTGATCGCGACCTGCGCCGTGCCGAGACCGAACACCGAGCGCCGCATCACCCACAGACGTTGCGGGCGTACTTCCAGGCCGATGAGGAAGAGCAGCATCACCACGCCGAGGCTGGCGATGGAGGCGATGGCATCGATGTCGGTGACTAGACGGAGCCCCGCGGGTCCGATGACGATGCCGGCGAGCAGATAGCCCAGCACGCTGCCGAAGCCGGCGCGCCGTGTCAGCGGCACGGCGATCGTGGCGGCGGCGAGGAGCACGACCAGGGTGGTCAGCATGGGCCGGAAGCACCCTCACCCCGGCCCTCTCCCGTTTCGCAGGAGAGGGAGTCCGGCGCACCCTCTCCTGCGAAGCGGGAGAGGGCCGGGGAGGGGGCCCTACGCTGCGCGCACAAACCGGTTGCGCAGCACACCGAGACCGGTGAGTTCCACCTCCACCACGTCCCCGTGCTTCAGATCGGGCGACGTGCCGTCGGTGCCCATCCAGATCACGTCTCCCGGATACAGCGTCAGATAGCGCGTCATCGCCTCGATGTAGGTCGGGATATCGAAGATCATGTCGTTGGTCTTGAACCGCAGGCTGTCCTTGCCGTTCACCCGCACGATCGTCTGCATCGCATCGATATCGACGTCGGTGTCGATCCACGGCCCCATCGGCTTGAACGTGTCGGCATTCTTGCCGCGCCAGAAGGTGCGGTCGCCGCGCTGCCAGGTGCGTTCGCTCACGTCGTTGCCGATCGTGTAGCCGAACACGCAGGACATCGCATCGGCCTTCGACAGGTGCTTCACCTGCTTGCCGATGATGACGACGAGTTCGCCCTCGTAGTTGATCTTCTCGGTGGCGTCCTTCGGGATCACCACATCCTCATTGTGCGCGATCAAGGCGTTGTTGGCGCGATAGCCGATGTCGGCCTTTTCCGGGAACACCGGCTGCACGCCGCGCTTCTCGGCCATCTCGCGGATATGCGCCGCATAGTTGATGCCGGCGGCGTAGAAGGTGCGCGGGATCACCGGTACTTCCAGCTTCACATCGGAGAGTTTGTGTGACTTGCCGGTCGCGGAATGCCCGCCCCAGGGCTCGCCGCTGATCTCGCTCACGGTGTCGCCGTTCAGCGAGCCGTAGGTCGTGTGTCCATTGGTCGTGAATCTGATCCAGCGCATCACACTGCCTCCGCCATGAGTTCGCGCACCGGGCGCAGGAATTCGGGATCGAACACCTTCGTCGCCATCACCTGGCAGCGGCGCATCAGCCGGATCTCGTCGGGTCCGTAGTCGGCGATTGCGCGATGGATCGTGCCGAGGTGATCCCAGACCAGCAGGTCGTTCTCGGCCCAGGTGTGGGTGTGGCGGAAGCGCGGCTCGAGCTGGAAGTCGAACAGGTATTCCAGCATCGCGTCGCTCTCGCGCTCCGGCAGTTGGTTGATCCGCGTCGTGTAGCCGGGGTTGCAGTACAGCACCTTCTTCCCGGTGATCGGGTGCGTGAGGAACAGCGGATGCACCACCGGCGGCCGCCGCCCGCGCTGTTCGTCCGTCATCGGCGGACGCGTGCTGGCTTTGTCCTGACGCATATGCTCCCAGAATTTCTCGAAGTTGTGCGTTGCGGTCGCATCGGCGAGCCGCGTCCTGATGTCGGCCGGCAGCGCCTCGTAAGCCATGTGCATATTGCAGAACTCGGTGCCGCCGAGCGCCACGCCGTTGCGGCGTGGAATGCGGATGCCGTACAGCACGTTCACGAACCCCATGACGTCGCGGTACGACATGTCGGTGTGCCAGTCCTGCCCCGCATCGGGCAGGCCGACATACTTGCCGCCCTCCTTGAGGTTCGACAACGTCCCGACATGCGCAACGTCCGGCGAACCCGCACTTGGCCCCTGGATTTCGCCGAAGCGTTCGGAGAAGCGTCGCAGTTCATCGGCGTCGATCTGCTGATCGGGAAATCGCAGCACTCCATAGCGGCCGAGCGCCGCGAGGATCTGTGCGAACGCCAGTTCACCGATCGGTCGCGCCGCGTCGACGCCGTGCACGGTCGCGCCAAGCACCGCGCCCGTTGGTTCAATGCTGACCATCAACACCCCTCCCCGGGCTGCTTGACAACACTGTAGGTCCGGCCCGCCTACTTGGCCAGTTCATGATTGGAGGACACCATGCCAAAGGTCGCGGTCATCACCGGCAGCAACGGCCTGATCGGCCAAGCAACCTGCCGCCGTCTCGCGCAGTCGGGCCATCTTGCCGTTGGCATCGATGTCGGGGCGGACGGCGCCGGCAACTGGCCGCATTACCAATGCGACCTGACCGACCTCGCGCGCATGGCGACTACGCTCGCGGCGATCGAGCGCGACCATGGGCTGATCCGCGTGCTGTTCAACAACGCGGGCATCTACCATCCCGAGAACGACTTCCTCGACGTGCCGCCGGACCAGTTCGACGGAACCATGTCGGTGAATGTGCGGGTGCCGTTCTTTGCCACGCAATTTGTGGCGAAGCGACTGATCGCTGCCGGTCAATCCGGCGCCATCGTCAACACCGCTTCGTCCGCCGGCCAGCGCGGCAGTACGGTCGTCGAGTACGGCGCGTCCAAGGCAGCCGTCATCAATCTGACGAGGAGCCTCGGCGCGCGGCTCGGTCAGCACGGCATCCGGGTGAACGCGATTGCTCCGGGGCTGATCAACACGGCGATGGGCGCACGTACACCGCAGGTGGCGAAGGAACGTGCGAAGGCCAGTGCGCTGGGTCGTGCCGGCGAACCGGAAGAGATCGCAGCAGTGGTGGATTTCCTGGTCAGCGACGCCGCGTCGTTCATCACCTGCGCGACGATCGACGTGAATGGCGGGGCGTAGTCAGAAGCAGGATTCACCGCGGAGGCACAGAGGCGCGGAGAAAAAGGCATCCCCTCGCGCGAAGCGCATCAACCACTTCTCAGCGTCTCTGCGCCTCCGCGGTGAAACTTGCTTGCTTCGCTATTCAGAACGTCAGCGTCGAGCGCAGCCCGAGCACCAATGCGTCCTTGCGTAGCGAGCCGTCGGCGTTCAGCACGTTTCCGCCCGGATGAAAGATGCGCTGCAGGTCCGGCTGCAACGTCATCCACGGTGTGACCTGCGCCTGGTAGCTGATCTCCAGCACTGCCTCGTGGTCGCGCACCGGGAAGGACGGGTTGGCCGAGAAGAACTGCACATCCTGATCGAGCCCACGCGCATTGTTGCCGATCCGCGCATAGGCAAACGCGATGCCTGCGGTATCGTCGGGGCGCGCGGGGATCGGGCCCTTATAGGTCAGGCCGGCGTCGGCATAGAAATTGACCAGGTTGCGGTCGTTCGGCGAGCCGGCGCCGATCCGGGCGAACCCCGACAGCGCGCCGGCGATGGTGCCGTCGGCGACCGCATAGACGCCCCAATCGCCGTGGTGGTTGAACGGCGCGCCGTTCGACAGCGGACTCGCCAGCGAGATCCCCTGCGTATCGAAGCGCTGGTCCTGGAAATGGGTGCTGGTGTGGTACCAACCGCCCAGCTTGAATGCCAGCGGCGGACCCTTCGCGTCCTTGTCCTGGTTGATGGCGTAACCGCCCTCGGCGATGATAAACGCGCCGCCGGTGAAGCTGACCAGGGTGCCATTGGGGATACTGGTGGAGGGGCTGTTCGACCCGCTGTGCCCGGTGGGATCGCCGCTGAATACCGCGCTTTGCAGGTAGAACCCCTGGGGCGCAGGCTGCAGCTTCACCCGGATCCCCGGAGCCGACAGCGGATAGGCGGGCCCGCCGCCAGGCAGGTCAGCCGCCGTCCATTCCGGCCAGCCAAACGAGCCGTTCATGAACAGCGCGCCGGTCAGCGTGGTGATGAATTCGGCATCGACGTTCATCATGCCGGCGCGCACCGACAATACATCATCGAACAGGTTCTGCTGCAGCCAAAGATTGTACAGCCTAGTCGCCGGCGGGATCGCCACGTCGTTCGACACGTTGAGCAGGTTGCCGACCCAGCCCTGCGACAGCGCCGGTCCGTGGCCCTGGACCATCGAGACGCTGAAGCTGGCGCCGTGCCAGCCGATCAGCTTCTCGAGGTCGACATCGAGTTCCGGCAGGAACAGGCCGTCGTACGTAGCGCCGCGTTTGATGCCGCCCTGGACATTGGCAAAGACCTCGCCGGTGTATTTCACGGTGAACGCGATGCCTTGCGCCTCGAGCGCCGTGCGCAGGCCGCCCCAGTCGCCGGTCAGCGTGTCACGCTGCCAGAAGCCGGGTGGCTCCTGTGTGGGGGGTGGCTCGGACTCCTCCCGCTGCGCGAACGCCGGCGCACCGCCGATGAGGAGCACCAGCAAACCCGCGACGGCAGGCGTACATGTTCGGATACTCATTACGCGGCCTGCGCTCGCAGGCCGTCGCGCAACCGACCCATGGCGCGTTCAATCAGCTCCGCCGACTGGGCGAAACAAATGCGCAAATAGCCCTCGCCGGCTGTACCGAACGCCATGCCTGGTGCCACCGCGACATGGTGATCGGTCACCAGCCGCTTCGCAAGAGCCAGACTGTCGGTCAGCCCCTCCACGCCGACGAACGCATAGAACGCCCCGTCCGGCGCGGTATAGCGCACGCCGTTAAGGCCGGAGAGCGCGTCGCCGGTCAGGTTCCTTCCCGTGGCACAATGATCTCGGAACCGCTCCAGTGCTTCGGTGTCGTGCACCGCGGCGACACCTGCGTGCTGGATGAATGGCGCAACACCGGAGTGCGTCACCTCCACCAGCTCGGTGATGGCATCGCGTGTGCCCTCGGGCACCACAAGCCAGCCGAGGCGCCAGCCGGTCATCATCCAGGTTTTGGAAAAGCTGTTGCAGACCAGGACCCTGTCGTGCGGTTCCGCCACATCCAGTATTGACGGCGCGGCAGCAGTGCCATCGTAGACAAGGCGCGAATAGACTTCGTCGGAGATGAGCCAGACATGGCGCCGGCGCGTGATCTCCAGGATGGTGGCCAGTTCGTCGTGCGTGGCGGTCCAGCCGGTGGGGTTGTTCGGGCTGTTCAGGATGAATGCGCGCGCGCCTTGCAGCATCGCATCCAGCCGGTCGAAGTCCATGCGGAAGCCGCCTTCGGGCAACGCCGTAAGCTTGAGTTCGTCCACCTCGGCGCCACGCAGCCGTGCTGCGTTGCCGATATTCGGCCAGGACGGGCTGTGCAAAACGACACGGTCGCCGGGGCGCACGGTCGCAGCCAGCGCGACCGAGACCGCGGTCATGCCGGACGCGGTGATCTGGATGCGTTCCTCCGACACCGGATGGGCATGCAGCGCGGTCAAATAGTCCGCCAGGGCGGAGCGCAGTTCCTCAAGGCCGCGCACATCGGAGTACCGTGTGTCACCGGCGGCGAGCGCTGCGACCGCAGCGGCGTGCGCGGAGGCGGGGCTTGGCTGGTCCGACTCGCCGAAGCACAGTAGATCGACATCAGGCGTCGCGAATGCAACGCGGCTGATTTCGATGATGCGCGAATGGGGAAGGCTGATGATGTCCATCCGGAACATTTAGGGTCGGCAACCCCTCCCCCCAACCCCCTCCCGCAAGGGGAGGGGGAGTCGTACTGCCGTGCATTCGTGTCAGGCGATGCCGTACACTGCCGTCGCGTTGTCCCGGAAGATCTGGCGCCGCTGCGTCTCGGTCATCCGTATCGGCAGTGCCTGGGCGGGATCGTCGAAGTCCCAATGCGGATAGTCGGTGGCGAACAGCACGCGATCCCAGCCCATCCACTCGATCGCATCGGCCAGGTGCTCGCGCGGCTCCGGCTCCTCCACCGGCTGGGTGGTGAACCAGACGTTGCTCCGCATGTACTCCGATGGCAGGCGCTTCAGATGCGGCACCTCGCGACGCAGCTTGGCGAACTGCCGGTCCATACGCCAGGCATGCGCGGGCGCCCACGCGAAGCCGGCCTCGACCAGCACCACCCTCAGCGTGGGGAATCGCTCGAATACGCCCTCGAAGATCAGGCTGGTCAGCACCGCCTGCTGGCACTGCGCATGGCCGACCATCTCCTCGATGTAGAAAGACGGCCAGCCGCCGGAGGTCATCGCGCTGCCTCCATAGCCGAACGCGTGGATGCCGATCGGCAGGTTGGCCTCGACCGCCGCCTGATAGATCGGCCAGTAGCGCCGCTGGCCGAGTGGTTCGGAAGTGCGGGTCAGCAGCAGCACCTGGGCGAAATTGGCATCGCCGGCGCGCGCCTCGATCATCCTGGCCGAGGTCGGGCCGTCCTCGAACGGCACCACGACCGAGGCCTTCAGCCGCGCATCGCGGGATGTCCACTCGGCAACCTGCCATTCATTGGTGGCGTGCGTCAGGGCGGCGGACAGATCGCCGTCCTGCGCGCCCTGTCCGCTGGTCAGCGGATTGAGGATGCCGAGCGCGACGTTGTTCGGATCGAGGTGCTGCTCGGCCATGAAGCCCAGGTCGCTGCCGGGATTCTCGCCGTTCGGCCACGCGTCGCGGCGGCACGCCTGCGGCTGGCCCTTCGGGTATGCCGAACCCTTCTCCCACGGCTGGCGGTAGCGGACGCCGAACGTCTCCACATGCTCCTGCCAGCGCTTGGACAGATAGGGATAGAGCGAGCGGCTGACGCCCCCGATTCCGGCGCCGGCTGGGCGCGGATGCACGTCGCAGTCGGCGATTGCGAGCTTGGACTGCGCGGCCGGGTGAAGCCCGGAGCGGTTCAGGACGTCAACGTTCATGTCACTGTCTCCTTCAGGCGAGCATACGTCCGCAGCGGATTATCGACCATGATCTTTCGCGCGAGGCCCGGGTCGAGCCCGTCCGGAATGGCGGAAATCCCCTCGAACTGCCAGTGCGGGTAATCGGTGGAGAACAGCAGCAGTTCGTCCGAACCCATATGCTCCATGAACCGGCTGATCGTGGCCGAATCCGGCGGCCCGTCGAACGGCTGGAGTGTCAGTCGGACCCGCTCGCGGACGATGGTGGCGGGCGGATCGGCGACCCAGGGCACCTCGCTGCGCAGCCCCTTCCAGAATTTCGTCAGCCGCCAGAGATAGCCGGGCAGCCAGGTCACGCCTGATTCCATCAGCACCACGGTCAGGTCGGGGAATTTGGCGAACACCCCCTCGGTTATCAGGCTGGTGAGCTGGGTCTGAAACGCGCCGGCCTGGTTGATGTATTCCTCGCTGTAATAGCTGGACCAACCGACCGGCGTGTTCGGATGGCGGTAGGTGCTGCCGGCGTGGATGCCCAGCGTCAGACTGTGACGTTCGGCGGCGGCGTAGATCGGCCAGTTCTGCCGTCGGCCCAGCGGCAGTTCGCCGGAAACCAACAGCATGACCTGGACGAAACGACGGTCGGCGGCGCAGCGCTCGATCTCCGCCACCGCCAGCTCGGCATTCTGCTGCGGCACCACGATCGAGGCGCGCAGCCTGGGGTCGCGGTCAAGCCACTCGCGCGCGATCCAGTCGTTCACCGCGCGTGCCATGGCGGCGCCCAGATCCTCGCTGAAGGTCGCCTGCACCCCATAGAGACAGTTGCAGATCGCTGTCCCCGTGCCGAATGGATCCAGCGCCTCGGTTCCCAGACGCTCGACCGTCGTCGCAGGCTTTTCCCCCGCGCCCCGCCAATCTGACCGCACGGTGAGGGGGCTGTTGGACGGATAGGCGATGGTGTTCAACTCATCGATGCCGCGCCGCACCACGGTCTCGCGCCATATCTCATCGAGATAGGGCATGAGCGCCGACATCGCCGGCACCGTCGGGTGCAGATCGCAGTCGATCGGTTTGCTGTCCGTCGTCGGCCTGGGCATCGTCAGCCCGGCATTTTCACCAGCAGATCGCTGCCCTCGACCTTGACCTCGAACACATCGATGTCCTGCTCGGCCGGCGCGCACAGCGCCTTGCCGGTCTTAACGTCGAACCGCGCGGCGTGCAGCGGACACTCGATGGCGCCATTCTCCAGCCAGCCGTCGGAGAGCTGTGCATACTCATGCGTGCAAATGTTGTCGGTGGCGCGATAGTCGCCGCCCGGCAGGTGATACAGCGCAATCTCCCGCCCGCCCACGCGCACCGCGTGAACCTGGCCCTCGGCCACATCCGATACCGCCGCCACCCGCACCCAACCAGCATCCGCCATTTCGCTCTCCAGGTATTTTCCGCCGTTAACATGCCAGCCGTGGGGGATATGTCCAAGACTGTGGTTGCCGGTCACGGCGGCAGGTCCCTAGACTGCGCACGTTGTCGAGTATTGGGGTAGTTGCCATGCTGGCGTTGCGTCCCTGGTGGAGCGTGCTGATTGCTGTGCTCCTGGCCTGTCTTGTGCCGTCGGCGTCGGCACAGAATGTGATCCTCGACGCCCCTGGTTTCCTGCCGCAGAAGAAGGGGCCGCCACCGCCGCCGCCACGCGCTCCGCCCACCGTGTGGCCGCGGCTCGATCCGGGCGCCGTACTCTGCCGAACCGAGGACGATCTCGACCGTCATGCCTCGAACATGACGGCGCGGGTCAGCGGCGGGGCCACAATGTCGGCCGATTGCCGCATCATCGCGCGTCCGACGGGTATCCAGATCCTCAGCCGGCAAGGCCCAGGCCACACGCAGGTCAAGCTGAGCGCTGCCGGCGACGAGACCGGTTGGACCGATGTCTGGCTGCCGGACAAGGCGCCCGCGGCCCGATAGGCCAACAGTTCCGCATGAGTCTGACCCACATCATCGTTGGGGCCGGCCAGGCTGGCGGCTGGGCAGCCACCGCCATGCGCCAGGCCGGCTTCACGGGGCGGATTCTGCTGATTGGCGAAGAGACCTGGCGCCCATACGAGCGCCCGCCCCTGTCGAAGGCTGTGCTGACAGACGAACCGGAACCGCCGGTCGCCTATTTCCATACCGCGGAGCGCTACGGCGAGCAGGGCATCGAACTGCTGCTGGGCAGCGAAGTCACCGAGGTGGACGGCAACGCGCATCGCATCCGGCTGCGCGACGGACAGAGCCTGCCCTACGACCGCGTGCTGCTAACGGTCGGCGGCAGGGCTCGGCATCTGCCTGTCCCGGGCGGCGAGAAGGCGCTCTACCTGCGCACCATCGAGGACGCGCGGATAATCCGTGCGGGCCTTTCCACTGCGCGTCACGTGGTGTGTATCGGGGCGGGCGTCATCGGGCTGGAGATTGCATCGTCGGCGCGTGCGCGTGGCGCCGAGGTGACGGTGTTGGAGGGGCTGCCGGGTGCGATGGGCCGCAGCGTCTCGCCTGAAGGCGCGCGGTTCGTCGAAACGCTGCACCGCAATGCGGCCGTGGCACTGCATTTCGGCGTCATTGTCGATGCGATCGAGGACGATCCGTCTGGCGGCTTCCGCATCATCTGCCGCGATGCGGAGGAATTCACGGGCGATATGGTGATTGCCGGTGTCGGCATGCAGCGCAATCTGCCGCTGGCCGAGGCGGCGGGGCTGGCGCTGGAAGGCGGCATCGTGGTGGACGCATTGGGCCGGACCAGCGTGCCCGACATTTATGCCGCCGGCGATGTCACCGCATTCCATCATCCGCTGTTCGATCGCCGGTTGCGTCTGGAGTCGTGGCGGCATGCGCAGAACCATGGCATTGCGGTCGGCAAGGCGATGTGCGGCGACGCGACCCCGTATGACGACATCCCGTGGTTCTGGACCGACCAGCACGGGGTCAACCTTCAGGTCGCCGGTCTGCCCGCCGATGCGGTGCAGACTGTCGTCCGGGCGAGTGCGCCGCCGAATGTATTCACGGCAGTGCACCTTGCTGCGGATGGCAGCGTGATCGGCGTCACTGCCGCTAACAACCCGCGCGAGATCCGGGCGGGACAGGCACTGATCAAGTCACGCAAGCCGGTGGACCGCGAGGCGCTGGCCGATCCCTCCGTGCCGTTGCAGCGGCTGATCCCGTGGCCCCCTCCCCCCGACCCCCTCCCGCAAGGGGCGGGGGAGCGCTGATTCTTACTCCCCCGCCCCTTGCGGGAGGGGGTCGGGGGGGAGGGGGCGCCGCCACAAATCGAAACGTCCCGCCCGCTCTTTCGACATGGCCCAATCCGGGCCAGGGATGGTGGTAGCCGATTACGCGCAACCGCTCATCCACCATCCGGTCCAGCAGACGCCGTCGCGTCGCCACAGCTTGCTGTGGGTCCACGTCATACGCGCTGCGTGCTTCAGGAAACGCATAGGAGAGCGGATCGTGGAACGCCACGTCGCCAGTCAGGCACCAGCCTCCGGCGAACAGGAAAGCCATGTGGCCCGGCGTATGCCCCGGCGTGTGCCAGCCCTGCACCCCAGGCAGGAACTCCTCACCGTCGCGCACAAACCGCATGCGGTCGCGCAACGGCAGAAGATGCCTGCGCACGCCGGCGATGCTGCGCTCACGGCGCTCGCCGGGCGGGTTGCTCTCCCAGTAATCCATCTCCGCCTGCGAGATGAAGATCGTCGCGTTGGGAAAATTCGGGCGGCCGTCATCGCCCATGGTGCCCCAGCAATGATCCGAGTGCGCGTGGGTCAGCACCATCGCGTCAATCGACACCGGATCGACGCCCGCCTCCGCGAGACTGGTCAGCAATTGGCCGCTGTCCGGGCCATACAGCTTCTCGGAGCCGAGACCGTTGTCGAACAGCACGCGCTTGCCGGCAGTCTCGATCAGCAGGCAGTTCTGCTCCACCCGAACCGCATCGGTCCGCTGGCCGGACGCCGTCACCGCCGCGTCCAGCGCATCCGCACCGGGGCCACGGAAGATCCTGGCGGCGGCCGGCAGCACAAGCGGCCCGTCCGAGACGATGGTGGCCGAAGCGTCGCCAATTCGGAAACGATGAAACATCAGGGCCCCTGTTTCCATGCGCCGATCACCAACGCGCGCCCTTCGCCCACGCGCGAATCCCGTGCGATCGCATCGGTCGCGCGCAAGGCCAAAATGGGCTTGTCGGCCGTCAGGACCAGCAGGTAACGAGAGCCCAAGGCCTTTGTCGGCAGCGGAACCGAGGCCACATCGGCTACCGTGAAACCAAGCTTGGACAGTCCCGCCACGACAAGCGAAAACGCCTTCGAGCCGCCAGGCGCCTCGATGTTCACCACGAGCCGGTCCGCATGCAGATCCGGCATGTGGTTCAGTCCCCGGCCGATCAACCAGAAGCTCACGAGGTCGCCCGCGGTGTCCCCGACATGCGTCTCGCCTACGATGCGAACACCGGGATCGAGCGCACCCAGCAACAGCTTCGTGGTCTCGATCGGCACGCCGCTTGTGGACATTCCGGGGATCATCCCGCCGGCGGCCTGTCCGCCCTTCACCGCGTCGGCCACAGCACCGACCGTCGCCAGTGCAACGCTGTGATCGAAACCGGGTAGGCGGGAGCGGACTGTCTCGGCTGCCCGCTCGGCCTGCGCGCCGGATTCCCCGACATAGGCGAGGTTGGCAGCCATGACGGCACAGGGCCAGACGAGGGCCAGGAGAAGCGCGATCCGTGCGCAGCCGCGCTGCATCAGGCCAGAGGTGCACAGGCAAGCGCCAGCCAGTCTCGAACCGGCGCGTCGAGGCGTGGTCCGATCTCCGCCAGCACCCGCGCGTGATAGGCATTGAGCCACGCGAGTTCAGCAGCCTCGAGCAGACCCGGATCGATGAGCCGGCGGTCGAATGGCGCCAGCGTCAGTGTCTCAAAACACAGGAACGGCTTGGTCGCGCCAGGCAGAGCCTGCTCCTGCACCAGCAGCAGATTCTCCAGCCGGATCCCGTAACTGCCGGGCAGATAGTAGCCCGGCTCATTCGACAGGATCATTCCCGCCGCGATTGGCACTGGCCTGGCGAGGCGCGACAGGCTCACTGGCCCCTCGTGGACCGACAGATAGCTGCCGACGCCGTGACCGGTGCCGTGGTCGTAGTCCAGCCCCACCTGCCACAGCGCACGCCGGGCGAAGGAATCCAGGTGTGCGCCGCCGACACCTTGCGGGAACACCAGGGTGGCGATCGCGACATGACCCTTCAGTACGCGTGTGACCCGTTCCCGGAGTTGCGCCGGCGGTTCGCCTGGCCCGGTCCAGACGGTGCGGGTGATGTCCGTCGTGCCGTCCGGAAACTGGCCGCCCGAATCGATCAGATAGACCTCATCGGGCCGGATCGGCCGATTGGTCTCCTCGGTCACGCGATAATGGATGATGGCGCCGTGCTCGCCGGCCCCGGAGATTGCCGGAAAACTCTCGCCATGGAATCCTTCGACCTCCTCACGCAAGGCAAGCAACGTGGCCGCCGCGGACATCTCGGTCTCGCGGCCCCTCGGCCCAGCCTCCGATAGGAAGTGCAGGAACCGGCACACGGCCACCGCGTCGCGCGCATGGGCGTTGCGAGCGCCCTGCTGCTCGACAGTGTTCTTGCACGCCTTCGGCAGCAGACAAGGATCCGGGCCTGGCACGACCGCCACGCCCGCCTCCCGCAGCTTCTGGGCGAACCAGACCGGGGAGCCCGTGGGATCGACCCGTACCCGCTTGCCGCGGAATCGCTCGAGCGCCGGTTCCAATGCGTCGCGGCCGGCCACGGACACCGTGTTGCCGAGCCACTGGCGCGTCGCGTCGGGCAGCTTTGCGGGGTCCATGAACAGTTCGGTCCCGCCATCGGCGTGGGTCAGGGCAAACCCCAGAGCGAACGGGGTGAACGGCACGTCGCCGCCGCGGATGTTGAGCAGCCAGGCGATAGAGGCGGGATCGGTGATCACCGCGGCATCCTGTTTCGCCTCGCGCAGCAGTGCCGCGATCTGCTCGCGCTTTTCAGTGGCAGTTCGCCCTGCATACTCCAGGGAATGCGGCACTGCGGGCGCAAGGGGTGGTGCCGGCCGGTCGGTCCAGACCGTGTCGACAGGGTTGCGCGCCACCGGTTGCACGGCTAGTCCAGCATCGGTGTAGCGACCGAGCCCCTCTTCGCTGACCAGCAGCGGGTCGTAGCCGATCTTTGCCCCATGTTGTGTGTTTGCAGCCAGCCAGGCGGGTGGCGGGTCGTCGGTGGCGTGCCGGCGCTCCCACACGTCGGGGTCGGTCTGTGCGGCAAGCTGCAACACGTAGCGGCCATCGGTGAACACCGCCGCCTTGTCGGCAAGTACCACCGCCAAGCCGGCGCTGCCGGTGAAGCCGGTGAGCCAGGCGAGCCGCTCGGCTGACGGGGGGACATACTCGCCCAGGTGCTCATCGGCGCGCGGCACGATGAACCCGTCCAGCCCCTGGTGCCGAAGTTCGTCACGCAGCGCTGCCAGACGCTGTCCGGCCGCGCCGCTCATGTCGCCTCCCCATCGATGGAGTCCATGCACATTTTCATGTCTCGTTAAGTCTCCATGCATTTAGCGCATAACTGGCGGGGTGAATGGGCAATTATCCACAGGCGCCGGGAAGCATATGTTGCACCGCAGAAGAAGACCGGAGGAAGCATCGCCGCAAGGGCGCCGCGCCGACCCGGTCGCTGGACTGGAATGACACCCATGAGCGCCCAAATCACCAAGGACCAATTCACGTTCTCGCTCGGGAATGCGAGTTACGTCGATTACTCATACGACGAGCCACCCGCCGCTGTCGTCAAGACACCAAGCGGCGGAATCGCCCACTGGCTGAACTGGGCGGTGACCGCGTTCGCGGAGTGGCGGCGCCGGCAGACAGTGTTGCAGGAAATGGCGGTGCTGTCGGATCGTGAACTCGCCGATATCGGTCTGTCGCGTGCGGATCTGCCGCGCGTGTTCGATCCTGCGTTTGCCGCGGACCGTCCGCGTGGAACGGATTACTTCGGCTGGTGAGGTTGGGGCGGGCCGCCTAGCCCGCCTTCCTCCTGCGCCGCAAAATGATCGTGGTCCAGGGGCCTTCCTGGATATCGGTTTCCAGAGCGAGACCACAGGTCAGGTGGGCCGACACGACGGCCCTTGCCTGATTGTGCAGCAACCCCGCGAGAATTGCGGTACCTCCCGGCGCGAGATGTGCGACCAGCGACCGCGCCATCAGACAAAGCGGGCGAGCAAGGATGTTGGCGAATACCAGGTCGTAAGGACCGCCGCTGCGCACGGCGGGGTGCCGCCAACCGTCCGCAAGCCGAACCCGCACCAGCCTTCCCACCCGGTTCAACGCCGCATTCTGCCGCGCCACGCGGACGGACCACGGCTCGATGTCGCTGGCCAGCACAGGACGATGCAGCAGTCGCGCGGCAGCCATTGCCAGAATCCCCGACCCGGTTCCCAGGTCCAGAATGCGCCGCGGGCGCCGGTAGGCAATGCGCTCCAGCGCCCGCAGACAGCCGCGCGTCGAGCCGTGCTCGCCTGAGCCGAACGCGAGGCCGGCGTCCAGGGTCAGCGTGATGCGACCCGGGGTCGCCGGTCCACGTAAGTGCGTTCCGCGTACGGCGAACCGCCGGCCGATGTGTTGCTCCGGGAACGAGGCATAAGTGCGCGCCAGCCACCCTTCCGCGGGCGTTGGCGTTCGCCGCACTGGTACCGAAACACCGGACGCCGCGGCAGCCAATGCCAAGGCAGCCGTCAGTTCCGGTTCGTTGCTGCCAACCTGTCTGACGCCTTCCACGCGCCAATCGCCGGTGGCGTGATCGCGAAAGAAGCCGACCGTCGCACAGGCGGTGGATAGCGCGGCCTCGTAGATTTCAAGCGCCGCCTCCGGCACGTCGACCGAGATGGTCTCGAGAGGTGTTGCAGCACGCCGCGCCATTGCGGCAACCCGGCAATGCGTTTCCCGTCATGGCCGGGCTTGACCCGGCCATCCACGCACCTCCGACCGGGAGTGGATGACCGGGTCAAGCCCGGCCATGACGGCAAGAGGCTCGGCAGTGCGGATCACGCCTTCTCCACGAATCGGTCGAGCACGCGCTTATCTCCCGCCTTGTCGAACGCCACGTCCAACCGGTTGTCTTCCGCCGAGGTCACCGTGCCGTAGCCGAACTTCTGGTGGAACACGCGGGCGCCGACCTGGATGGTATCGGTCCGCGCCGGCCGCCCGGGCTGTTCCCATTCCTCGATGGTGCGCGGCCGTCGCGCCACGAGCGGGAACTGACCGGTGAACGTCGTGGCCGCGAGCACCCGTGCATCGCGCGCCAGCGCCGCCGAACCAGTCTGCTCGACATGCGCGTCCGGCAACTCCTCGATGAACCGGCTCGGGATGCTGCTCTGCCAGTTGGCATAGATCCGCCGGTTGGCGGCATGGCTGACGATCGCGCGTCGCCGCGCCCGGGTCAGCCCGACATAGGCGAGCCGACGCTCTTCCTCCAACGACTTCACGCCGCCCTCGTCGAGCGCGCGCTGGTTGGGGAACAGCCCTTCCTCCCAGCCCGGCAGGAACACGGTGTCGAACTCCAGGCCCTTGGCGCCGTGCAGCGTCATCAGGCTGACCCGATCGCCTTCCGCGTTCTCGTCGTTCTCCATCACCAGCGAGACGTGGTCCAGGAACCCCGCCAGCGTCTCGAAATCCGCCAGCGCACGAACCAGTTCCTTCAGGTTCTCCAGCCGCCCCGGCGCCTCGGGCGATTTGTCCTGCTGCCACATGTCGGTGTAGCCGCTCTCGTCGAGCATGGTGGCCACCGTCACCACATGGCCATCCTTGTCCAGCATCGCGCGCCAGCGTTCGAAGCCGCGCAGCAGTGCATCGACCTGCTCCTTCACGCGCCCCTTCATCCCGCCGCCCGCGATCAGCATCGCCGCTGCTTCCGACAGCGGAATGCCGGTCGCGCGCGCCGTCTCATGCATGGTGCGGAGCGCCACCTCGCCCACACCGCGCCGCGGGACATTGACGATGCGCTCAAAGGCCAGATCGTCCGCCAGCTGCACCACGATGCGCATGTAGGCGATGGCATCACGGATCTCCTGACGCTCATAGAACCGCAGGCCGCCGACCACGCGATAGGGCATGCCGAGCGTGATCAGGCGCTCCTCGAAGGCGCGCGTCTGGAAGCCCGCCCGCACCAGGATCGCCATCTCCGCCAGCGGTTCGCCCTCACGACGCAGCGCCTCGATGCGGTCGCCCACCATTCGGGCTTCTTCGTCCGAGTCCCACAGGCTCACCACCGTCACCCGCTCGCCGGCCGCATCCTGCCGGCCAGGGCGCAGCGTCTTGCCCAGCCGGCCCTCGTTGTGTGCGATAAGCCCGGAGGCGGCGGCCAGGATCTGCGCGGTCGAGCGGTAATTCGCCTCCAGCCGAATGATCCTGGCGCCCTCGAAATCCTTCTCGAAGCGCAGGATGTTCTCCACCTCGGCCCCGCGCCACGAGTAGATCGACTGGTCGTCATCGCCAACGCAGCAGATGTTGCGATGGCCTTGCGCGAGAAGTCGGAGCCAGAGGTACTGCACAAGGTTGGTGTCCTGGTATTCGTCCACCAGGATGTAACGGAACCGGCGATGGTAGTCCGCCAGCACATCCGGCTGCCCGCGCAGAACCTCGGTCATGTGCAGCAGGAGATCGCCGAAATCCGCCGCGTTCAATGCACGCAGCCGCGCCTGGTACGCCGCGTACAGCTCCCGCGCCCGGCCAGCGGCGAAATCGGTGTCCTCGGCGGGCGTAATGCGCTCCGGGGTGAGTCCGCGATCCTTCCAGCGTTGGATCACCGCCATCAGCGCCGGCGGCGCCCAGCGTTTGGCGTCCACCCGCTCGGCCTCCATGACCTGCTTGAGAAGGCGCAACTGGTCGTCGGCATCCAAAATGGAGAAATTCGGCGTCAGCCCGACCAACTCCGCATGGCGACGCAGCATCCGCGCGCACAGGGCATGGAACGTGCCGAGCCACAGGCCCTCGACCGGCCTGCCGAGGATCGCGCCCACCCGTTCGCGCATCTCCCGGGCCGCCTTGTTGGTGAATGTCACTGCCAGGACCTGGCCGGGGAAGGCCCGTCCGGTGAGCAGGATATGCGCGAAGCGCGTCGTCAGCACCCGCGTCTTGCCGGTCCCGGCGCCGGCCAGCACCAAAAGCGGCCCGTCGATGGTTTCCACCGCGGCACGCTGCTCGGCGTTGAGACGCGCGAGGTAGTCGGTCATGCGGCGGGGCGCGGCGAGGGCATGGGTCTGGTATAATGCGCGTCACCGGTTCGGGCCAATCGGCCGCGGCGGCTGTTTTCAGGTGGCGGGGCTTGCCAAGGCACAGGTTGCCATTATATCATTACAGACCACATGATCGTTCGAGGCTCGCATGCCCACAGTTGTAACCATCAATCGCCCGGACGTTATCGCCCTGATCGAAACAGCGGCCAGCACCCTGACTGCAGGCAACAAGACCGAAGCCGTGGCGCTGGCGTTGCGGCGCCTGCTCGAACAGAATGCGCGGAGCGGATCGCTGTTCGGTGCTCACCCCGGATCGGTCAGGGTCCGCGACGGCGTTGACCTGACCGCGCCGGCACTCGATGTCGAGCCTGACGCTGCAACCGGCCGTGAAATCGAGCGGTGACCCATGCCTTGCTGCTCGATACCCACATCGCGTTGTGGCTGGACAGCGGCAGCGCCAACCTGCGTGAGGCAACGCGTGCCGCAATCGATGCGTGCTGGCTCGATGGCGGGACGATCTACCTGAGTGCGATCAGCGCCTGGGAGATCGCCCTGCTCGTCGATTGCGGCCGGATCGAGCTCGATGTTCCGGTCGCGGCGTGGATCGAGCGATTCCTCGATCGCCCGTCGGTCGAAGGCTTGCCGCTCAGCAATGGCGCGGCCTGCGGCAGCTATGAGCTCCATCACCTCGAACACCGGGATCCTGCCGACCGGCTGCTGATCGCCACTGCGATCGAGCTGGCCTGTCCTCTTGTAACTTACGACGAGCGGATATTGCGTTTTGGCAAGCGGCGCGGCCGGCAGTACGGGTTCGCGACCAGCAACTGACAGCCAAGGAAACTCGATCGATCAGGCTGGCCTGACTGGTCGCACCCCCAGGATATGCGCGATCGCGTAGGTCAGGTCGGGCCGATTGAGCGTGTAGAAATGGAACTCGTCCACCCCATTGGCCTGCAGCAGACGGACCTGCTCGGCCGCCACGACCGCAGCCACCATACGGCGGATTTCCTGGTCGTCCTCGGCACCGTCGAGCAGATGGCCTAGCCAGTCCGGCACACTGGTGCCGCACATCGCGGATATCTTGACGGCCTGGGGGAAGTTGGACACCGGCAGGATGCCCGGCACGATTGACGTGGTGATCCCGGCCGCCAGGCAGCGATCGAGAAAGCGCAGGTAGACGGAGGTATCGAAGAAGAACTGGGTGATGGCCCGAGTCGCACCGGCGTCCAACTTGCGCTTCAGGTTGTCGAGGTCGGCGCCAGGATTCGATGCGGCAGGATGTGTCTCGGGGTACGCCGCCACCGAAATCTCGAAATCCGCCACGCGCCGCAATCCGGCAACCAGATCGGCGGCGAAGGCGTAGCCATCGGGATGTGGCTCGTAGGCAGCACCCGGCGGGGCATCGCCGCGCAGTGCGACGATGTGGCGCACGCCGGCTTCCCAGTATTGTCGCGCCACCTCGTTCACTTCCCCGCGGCTTGCGCCCACGCAGGTCAGGTGGGCCGCCGGAACGAGTGCGGTTTCCTGCACGATGCGAGCCACCGTGGCGTGGGTGCGCAGCCGCGTGGTTCCGCCCGCCCCGTAGGTGACAGAGACGAAGCGTGGCCTCAGCGGCTCCAGCCGGCGGATGCAGGTCCAGAGCTGGCTTTCCAGCGCTTCTGTCTTGGGGGGAAAGAATTCGAACGACAGGAGCGGCGGCGGATGTGTCGCTGCCCGCGCCGGCAGCGCCGAAAAGCGCGGTCCGGTCAGCCAGCGTTCCAACGTCGGCTGCCCGGCATGGCCCGTCGGGCTATCTGAGATCTTGTTCATGGCTTCTCTTCCCCAGCTTCGCCCTCCAAGGCAAGTGTCTATCGCGGACGGCCACGTTGCGTGACGGGGAGCCTGCGTTTAGAGTCAGACACGGAAAGCTCAACCACGTCCCTGTTCCCAGTGGGCGACAGAGCCGCCATGTGCTGCCTGTGCTATCCTGCCTGGCAGCAGGGCTGGTATCTGTGCTTCGTCCGAGGAATACTGATGCGCGCCGTCATCCGTCGTCACCTTCTGGTGATCACCGCTGTGCTGCTCGGCAGTCTGGGCGGCTGCGCAACGCCACCGCCAGCCGACGACGCTGACGCTGTTGCGGACTTCAAGGAGACCAACGACCCATTCGAACCCACCAACCGTGCAATATACGCGTTTGACGATGCGCTCGACACGGTCATCCTGCGTCCGGCTGCGAAGGCCTACCGCTTCCTCGTGCCGGGGCCGGCACGTACCGGCATCCACAACGCCCTGACCAACCTGGGCACCCCGGTGCAGTTGAGCAACGACATCTTCGACGGCCGGCCGCGCCGCGCCGGCGATACCACCATGCGCTTTCTGATCAACACTACGGTGGGGGTGCTGGGGATTTTCGACTTCGCCAAGGACTGGGGCTATCCGGATCACGATGCCGACTTCGGCCTGACAATGGCCCTCTGGGGGCTGCCAGAGGGACCATTCCTGTATTTGCCGGTGTTTGGACCATCGGACCCCCGGGACGCTATTGGGCTGGGCGTCAACGCGGCGCTTGACCCGTTCACCTGGGTGGGCCAGGGAACTACGGTGCGCGCGCTTGACTGGTCACGCATGGGTGTCAACGCACTCGACCAGCGCGAGCGCCATCTTGACGACATCGACAGCACCAAGAAGACGGCACTGGACCCGTATGCGACCTTCCGCAGCCTGTACCGGCAGCATCGGCGCGGTCAGGTCGAGGATCTTCGCAAAGACAAGCGCGCCACAATTCCGGTATGGTTCCCGGAATCGGGCGCATCCGATAAAGTCACCTATTCGCCGGCCGTATCGCCGGCCTATTGACCGAGGCCACAGCACGCCATGCCTAACCGCCGCAACTTCCTGCTCCTGATCGCAGCCTCGCTGCTGCCAACCGCTGGTCGACTGGTTCGTCCCGCATTGGCCCAGGCGGGCGGGGGGCGCGCCCACGACTTCGTCAAAAACATTGGCGATCAACTCGTGGCGGTGGTGAACGGCCCCGGCAGCGACCGCGACAAGCGGCAGAGGCTGACACAGATCATCGACTCGGGGGTCGATGTCGATGGGGTGGCGCGCTTCTGCCTGGGGCGCTTCTGGCGCAATGCCTCGCCCGAGCAGCAGAAGCGCTACATGGAGCTGTTTCATCAGGTGCTGGTCAACAACATCACCAGCAAGCTCGGCGACTACCAGGGCGTCCGGTTCACCATGGGCCGCTCGCAGCAGCGCGATGATACCGACGTGGTATCGACCGTCGTGGAGCGGCCGAACAACCCGCCGACCAATGTCGATTGGATCATCAGCAGCGCCAGCGGCAGTCCGAAGATCATCGACGTGGTCGCCGAGGGCACGTCACTCCGTCTGACGCAGCGCAGCGACTATGCGTCCTATCTCAGCCGCAACAACAACAACATCGATGCGCTGCTCAACGCCATGCGCCAGCAGGTGGCCCAGGCGGGATAACGACGCTCGGGATAGCGACGCTCTCGTACATCATCATGCGGTAGCCTTGCTGCACGAAGGCGGCACATGCGGTCATGCCGATGCCGCCGAGCACCATGCGCGAGGCGAAGTTGTCCTCCCGGGCCACCGCGACAATCCGCCGCAGCCTCGCCTGTCCGTGGCCGAAGCGCAGAGCGGCGCCGGCCGCCTCGCGCGCCAGACCTCGCCCCTGCGCCTCGGGCCATAGCGCGAACCTCAGTGCGACGCCCCGGCCGTCCGGCCGCAATTCCAGACCCGTGATTCCGACGAAGGTTGTCCGGTCGCTTTCCCCCAACTCGCGGATCGCCCATATGCCGAAGCCGTTGGCGCCCCAGGTGACGACGTCCTCGGCCAGTTCCTCCGCCGACTGCACCGCCGAGCGAACGCCGCCCAGCATGATGGCAAAAACGCGCGGATCCGATTTGATGGCGCACAGGTCGGGCAGGTCTGCCCCACCCACCGGCGTCAGCAGCAGCCGCGCCGTGCGCAGGATCCAGAGCGGGTTCATGGCGGGGCCCGGCGCCATTCGGCACCGCCGGGCCGG
>DATMND010000368.1:0-12332 GCA_035569235.1 Acetobacteraceae bacterium
CGGCAGCTATCGTCGCAACCACACGCGGCACGTTCGGATCGACCAGCACCAGGTCTGCGCGCAACCCTTCCGCAATCGCCCCACGATCAACGAGCCCTGCCGCAGCAGCCGGATTAGCCGAGATCAGTCCCCACGCACGCGGCAGGTCGAACACGCCGCGACCTGCCAGAATCAATGCGGCACGCAGCATCGCCGGATAGAAGTAGTCCGACGACAGCACGCTGCAAATTCCCGCCTCGGCGAGCCGCGCCGCCGAAGCCCAGCCGAGGTGCGAGCCGCCACGCATCACGTTTGGGCAGCCCATGACGACCCAGTCATCGGCGGCACGAGCTTCCGCTCCGACCTCCTCTGCCATGGGAAATTCGCAGATCCTTGCGCCACGCGTGCGAAACCCGGTGCGCGTGGCGATACTGTCGTCGTCGTGGCTTGCCATCGGCACACCGGCCGCCCGCGCCGCGGCTGCGACCCGTTCCTGCGCCGCCGGAACTTCACCGGCGCGCGCGGCGACTCGCGCTGCGAGAGATCGAAAGTCCTCGAGGCGCATGCCGGCACGGTCGCTATATTTTGCGCCGGCCACCGGGTCGTCGATCTTGTTCAGGATCGCAGGCGTGTGATCGTTGAACGCGACAAGATGCACGCGGCCCGTCGCGATGTCGGTCAGCGCGATGTCCAGCGCGTCCAGGTTGTATGCCTCCCAGCGCAGATGCACGCGCATGTCGCAGGTCCAACTTCGCGCCTCGAGTGCGTCAAGCAGGTCGCGCCACATATCGAGGCTGCGCAGTCCAGGCTCCCACGACAGCGTCACGCCATGGAACGCGGTGGTGATGCCGTTGGCCAGCAGCTGCGCCTCGGTATCGTGCAGCGCGACATCAGCCGGAAACCCGACGCCGGGACGTGGCTGCAACTGCCGCTCGAACGCATCGCCATGGATGTCGACGATGCCCGGAAGCACCAACAGACCGCGCGCGTCGAGTTCCGGCCCGGCCACATCGCGGCCAATACCGGAGATGCGCCCGTCCTCGATCGCGAGGTCCGCCATCTGCTCGCCGTCGGAACGCAGCAGGACACGCCCGCCGGTGATGCGCAGCCTTTCCATCGCTTTGTCTTTCAAGGTTCGAAGACGATCTGCACGCGTGGCGTTGGATAGCGCGAGACGCCGAATTCCACCACCACGCCCGCGCGGTCGACGTTGATGTTCTCGGTCACCAACAAAGGCCGGTTGCGCGGCATGCGCAGCAGTTCCGCCTCCTCCGGGTTCGGAAGCCGTGCCGTCACGCGGGTTAGCTGGCGCAGATAGTCCGATACGCCGACTGCCTTGAGCGCCTCGGTGATGCTTGGCGAGCCGCGCAGTGCCTCCAGCACGCCGCGCATCCGCACGACGGGAAAGTAGTGCTGCGACAGGGACACCGGGCGGTCATCGGCAAAGCCCAGCCGCTCCAGCAGCACAACCTTGCTGCCGGGCCGGATGCCGAGCGCCGCGGCCACGTGCTGATCAGCCGCCGTCTCCTTCAGCTGAAGCACGCGCCCGGAGGGCTCCTTGTTGTGGCGGCGAATCCATTCGGAAAAGCGGGTGCGCGCCTCCACCGCGTATTCCAGCACATCCTCGGTGACGAACGAGCCACGCCCCTGCTCCACGCGCACCAGCCCGCCGCGCGACAATTCTTCCAGCGCACGGCGGACGGTGTGGCGATTGACCCGGAAATGCTGGGAAAGCTCGGCTTCCGTTGGCAGGCGCCCGCCGGGCGGATAGTTGCCCGCGCCGATGTCTTGCTGCAGGCGGTTGGCGATCTGGCGCCAGAGCGCAACCCCGTCCTGTCGCGACACAGGCTCCGGCAGCTTCATCGCAATGTCATCCATCGAGGCGTCCGTCTGTGCGAGTCAGGCTTGACGATAAACTGCTGGGGGGCTAGCTGTCTAGACATCTGCACAAATCCAGGCCGCCCGTCATGCCCGATAACCAGCCAATGGCCCAACCGCCACCGGATCAACCGCACGCAGCACGTCGTCACTGGATATCGGTGCTTGCCCGCGCCGACGCGGTGGCCATAGCAGAGCTGCTCGGTACATCGGGGGGCATCCCGGAATACCGGAGATTGCGAGGACCCGACGCCGGCCTTGTGATGGTGCGCGGACGGACCGGCGGTGGCGGTGCGGCGTTCAACCTGGGCGAGATGACCGTCACCCGCTGCACGGTGCGCACCGATGCCGGCTTCGTCGGTCATGCCTATGTCGCCGGCCGGGACGAACGCCAGGCGGAGATGGCGGCGTTGGCCGACGCTCTGTTGCAGGATCCCACGCGCCAGCGCCGATTGCTTGCCACGCTGATCGAACCGCTCGCGGCCACACAGCAGTCCGGTCGCGATGCGACGGCTGCGAAGGCGGCGGCGACACGCGTGCAATTCTTTGCCATGCGGAACATGCGCGCATGAGTGCCGGCGTTTCGCTGCCCGGCTTTGCCGATCCCGTGCGCGATGCACAGGCCACGTTCCGCGCCGTGCTCGACGCGATGGCGCGGCCGGGAAGGCTGCACCATGTGGGGCAGAATTTGTCCGCTCCCGCACCGCTCGATCGTGCGACCGCCGCGGTGCTGCTGACGCTGATCGACAATGAGACGCCGCTCTGGGTGGACCCTATCGCCGCCGCTGCACGCGACTGGCTGGCATTCCATTGCGGCGCGGCGATGACCGATGCGCCGGGCGACGCGACGTTCGCGCTCGCTCTGTCGATGCCAAATTTGGATGCACTGCCGAGCGGCACGCACGAGGTGCCCGAAAGTTCCGTGACCCTAATCCTGCAGATTCCGGCGCTGGACACAGGCACGCGTTACCGCCTGTCGGGTCCTGGTCTGCGCGTGCCCACGCTGCTGGCGGTGACCGGTCTGCCGCAGGACTTCGCGCGGATCTGGCACGAGAACCATGCACTCTATCCACGCGGTATCGACGTCGTGTTGTGCGCCGGTAGCACGCTGACGGCACTGCCGCGCAGCGTCACGATCGAGGAGGCCTGAACCATGGCCTATGTCACGGTGAAGGGCGGCGAGCGGGCGATCGACAATGCCCATGCCTGGCTGGCCGAAGAGCGGCGCGGCGACCGTGCGGCTCCGGAGCTGTCGCTGGCGCAGATCGAGGGTCAGCTTGGTCGCGCGGTGGATCGCGCGATGGGCGAAGGCTCGCTGTATGACAGGGAGCTTGCCGCGCTCGCGGTGAAGCAGGCGCAGGGCGACCTGATCGAGGCGGCGTTCCTGCTGCGCGCCTACCGGACCACGCTGCCGCGCTTCGCGCATTCGCGCCCGGTGGATACTGCTGCGATGCATATACGGCGACGCGTTTCGGCGATATTCAAAGATGTACCTGGTGGCCAGGTGCTCGGCCCGACCTACGATTACACACATCGTCTGCTGGATTTCGGATTGGCGGAGGAGGCTGCGAACGTGCCGGCGCCGCGCGCCGAACCCGAGGTGGCCTCGATGCCACGCGTGTCCGACATCCTGGGCCACGAGGGGTTGATCGAAGCCGATGGCGAGGGCAGCGACGAACCAGGCGATCTGACGCGTGAGCCACTGGCGTTTCCGGCCCACCGCGACGTGCGCCTACAGGCTCTGGCGCGCGGCGACGAGGGTTTCCTGCTGGCGCTCGGATACTCCACGCAGCGCGGCTATGGCGGCAGTCATCCGTTCGCCGGCGAGATTCGCATGGGCGACGTGTCGGTTGAGATCGAACCGCCGGAACTGGGTTTTACCATCGATATCGGCGATATCACCGTCACCGAATGCCAGATGGTCAACCAGTTCAAGGGGTCGAAGACGGTCCCGCCGCAGTTCACCCGTGGCTACGGCCTGGTGTTCGGGTTGTGCGAGCGCAAGGCGATGGCGATGGCCCTGGTCGACCGCGCGATGCGCGCTGAGGACCTTGGCGAAGTAGTGACCGCGCCGGCGCAGAATGTGGAGTTTGTGCTGTACCACTCCGACAATATCGAAGCGACCGGGTTCGTCGAGCATCTCAAGCTGCCGCACTACGTGGATTTCCAGAGCGAGATCGAGAACGTACGGCGGATGCGCCGCGAGATAGCGCGAACAGCGGAACACGCGGAGGCCGCGGAATGACGGCGCAGCCGTCATGGTCGGCGAAACATGCCCCGGCGAATGGGCCGGCCTTCGCCCGCCATGAAGTGGAGCGATGGTCATGAAGGGCTACAATTTCGCCTACCTGGACGAACAGACCAAGCGGATGATCCGCCGGGCACTGCTGAAGGCGGTGGCGATTCCTGGACATCAGGTGCCATTCGGCTCGCGCGAGATGCCATTGCCATACGGCTGGGGCACGGGCGGCATTCAGGTCACCGCCTCGGTGCTGGGCGCCGATGATGTTCTGAAGGTGATCGACCAGGGCGCCGATGATACGACAAACGCGGTGTCGATTCGCCGGTTCTTCGCCCGCACCGCCGGCGTGCGCACAACCACGCGGACTGCCGATGCGACGGTCATTCAGACGCGGCATCGCATCCCGGAGAAGACGCTGCGCGAGGACCAGATCATCGTCTATCAGGTGCCGCAGCCGGAACCTCTGTATCGGCTTGAGCCGTCACGGGTCGAGACGCGCCGCATGCATGCGCTCGCCGACTATGGCCTCATGCATGTGAAGCTCTACGAGGATATTTCCCGCTTTGGCCAGATCTCGATCAGCTACGATTATCCAGTAATGGTGAACCATCGCCACCTGATGTCGCCAAGCCCGATTCCCGCGTTCGACAATCCGAAAATGCACAAAATGCCGGCGTTGCAGTTGTTCGGCGCCGGACGTGAGAAGCGCATCTACGCAATTCCGCCCTGGACCGACGTGCGATCGCTCGATTTCGATGACCATCCGTTCCGCGCTATCCGTGCGCCGCATCCGTGCGGGCTGTGCGGCGCGACCGATTCCTATCTGGACGAGGTGGTGATTGACGACAGCGGCGGACGGCTGTTCGTCTGCTCTGACACCGACCACTGCGCGGAGCGCCGCACCGCGGGACATGTCGGCACCGACGGCCTTCAGGAGGCGGCGGAATGAGCGACGCCACGCTGCTCTCCGCGCGCGGACTGTCACTGTCATTTGGCGCAATTCGCGCCCTGGCCGAGGTGGATGTCGACCTGTGGCCGGGTGAAATGCTGGCCGTGGTGGGCGAATCGGGTTCCGGCAAGACGACGTTGCTGAACGTGCTTTCCGGTCGGCTGGCGCCGGATGCGGGCGCCGTCTGGTATCGCGATCCGTCCGGACGGCTGCACGACGTTCATGCCATGCCGGCGCCCGCCTTGCGCACGCTGCACCGCTCCGATTGGGGCTTCGTGCATCAGGACCCGCGGCAGAACCTGCGCATGAACGTCACCGCCGGCGGCAATGTCGGCGAGCGTTTGATGGCACAGGGCGCGCGGCACTACGGCAACATCCGTGCGCAGGCGATCGATTGGCTGATGCAGGTGGAGATCGACGCCGACCGCGTGGACGACATGCCGCGCACGTTCTCGGGCGGCATGCTCCAACGGCTGCAGATCGCCCGCACTCTTGTGACGCATCCGCGCCTGGTGTTCATGGACGAGCCGACCGGTTCGTTGGATGTTTCCGTGCAGGCGCGGCTGCTCGATCTCATCCGCACGCTGGTGTCGCGCCTGAAGATCGCCGCGGTTCTGGTGACGCACGACATCGGAGTGGCACGGCTTTTGGCGCATCGGATCATGGTGATGCAGCGCGGGCGTGTGGTGGAGACCGGGTTGACCGATCAGGTGCTGGACGACCCGCAGCACCCGTACACGCAATTGTTGGTCAGTTCGGTGTTGCAAGCATGAGCAGATCGCGGCGAAAGCGATTGCGACATGGCGCAGATGCATGGTATTCACCAGGAACCGGAGAGCGGATGACACCGCCCTCCGGCACCCGGTGGGCTAAAGGCGGATCAGGATCAGAAGTCGGATCCGCCTACTTCCCCACCGGAGCAGTACCAAAACGCGTACGCGCATGGTTCTCCTCCGATGACGGACCAACTGCGGTGGCTGGGCAGGATGCCCGGCCGTCCGGGCGAGCCGCGACTGCGACACCGATATACAGTGGTGTGCGGTTTCGTCCCTTCGGACTCGTCAGGCGGCGATGATCAGACAATTGCATTGCTGCATCATGCGCGGCGCAACTGAACAAAGCGTTGCGGGAACCGCAGACCAATGAACCAGGTGATGTTGCATACAGATGCATTGGCAAAGAGCTTCACCCTTCACCTCCAGGGCGGCGTGCGCATTCCTGTTCTGTCGGCCATCGGCCTGGACCTGCATGCGGGTGAATGCATCGTGTTGTCCGGTCCGTCGGGCGTCGGCAAATCGACGCTGATGCGCAGCCTGTATGGCAACTACCGCGCCGAGTCCGGTCGCATCCTGATCCGCCATGACGGCGAGTTGGTCGACCTCGTCGGTGCCGACCCGCGCACCGTCTTGGCCATCCGCCATGACACGCTCGGCTACGTCAGCCAGTTCCTCCGCGTCGTGCCGCGCGTGCCCGCGCTCGACGTGGTTGCGGAAGTCCGGATCGGCCGTGGTGTGCCACCGGACGAGGCACGCCGCACTGCCACCGAACTGCTGCTGCGTCTCAACATTCCGCGCCGCCTGCACGCCTTGCCGCCGGCAACATTCTCCGGCGGGGAGCAGCAGCGCGTGAACCTGGCGCGCGGCTTCATCGGCGACCATCCGATCTTGCTGCTGGACGAACCGACTGCATCGCTCGATGCCGAGAACCGTGCCGTGGTCGTTGCCATGATCAATGAGGCCAAGGCACGCGGCACTGCGATCATCGCGATCTGCCACGACACCGACGTGCGCGATGCCATCGCCGACCGCCTGTTCCCGCTGACGCCACTGCAGGACGCCGCATGACCGACGAGAGGATCCTCACCAACGCAGTTCTTGTTCTTCCGGATGCAACCCTGCACGGCACACTCGTCGTGCGCGACCGCCACATCGCGGATGTGCAGCCGCACCGTTCCTCGGCGCTCGCTTCGTGCGATCTGGACGGCGATTACCTGATCCCGGGGATCGTCGACACGCACACCGACAATCTGGAACGTCAGGTGCAGCCGCGCGCGCTGGCGCGCTGGCCATCACGCTCGGCCATGGTTGCCCACGACGCTCAATGCGCCGCTGCCGGTATCACCACCGTGTTCGATGCGCTCTGCCTCGGCGATCTTGGGTTCGACAAGGAACGCATCCGCACGTTCCGCGATGGCGTTGTGGACCTCGACGCACTCAACGACGCCGCGCTGCTGAAGGCCGAACATTTTCTCCACTTGCGCTGCGAGGTTCCGGCGCTCGACATGCTGGGAATGTTCGATACCGTCGCGGATCATGCGCTGGTTCGCATCGTCAGCCTGATGGACCACAGCCCGGGTGTCGGCCAGTACGCCGATCTCGACTTCTATCGTGCGCTGCGACGCCGCGGCGGACTGGATGACGAGTACATTGAACGCCGCATCCTGGAATTGCAGGCGCAGCGCGAACAGACACGCATTCCGCACCGCCGCGCCCTGCTCGATCGCATTGCGGGCCGCGACATCGCGATCGCAAGCCACGACGACAGGACCGAGGAGGAGATTGCCGAGAACGCCGCCGATGGCATCGCGATCAGCGAGTTCCCGGTAACGATGGCAGCGGCGCGGGCCGCCAAGGCCGCCGGCATGCAGGTGATCGCGGGCGCGCCGAACATCGTGCGCGGCGGTTCCCATTCCGGCAACGTATCCGCCGCAGAGCTTTTGGAGACCGGCGCGGTCGATGCCTTCGCATCAGACTACGTGCCGAACAGCCTGGTGGAAGCGGCCTTCCAGTGCGGGCAACGTATCGGCCTGCCGCAGGCAATTGCATTCGTGACCGATCGGCCGGCGCGCATTTCTGGACTAGCCGACCGCGGCCGTCTGGAGGTCGGGCAGCGCGCCGACCTCGTGCGCGTGCGCATGCACGATGGACTTCCGGTGGTGCGCCAGGTGTGGCGGGAAGGCGAGCGCGTCGCCTAATGGGTCCTGACGCACGTGTCGCGGTGTACTATGCGCCGACGCCGGATGACGCGCTGTTCGCGGAAGCTGCCACGTGGCTTGGCCGCAATCCGGAAAGCGGCGCGCCGGTGACGCAGCCGGACATTCCGAACATCGCGGAGGTGACCGCCGAACCACAGCTGTACGGCTTCCACGCGACGCTGAAGCCGCCAATGCGGCTGGCCGAAGGGTACAATTGGTTGGACGTTGTCGAGGCGACAACCGGGCTCGCCAATCGGACCGCGCCTTTCGATCTGCCGCGGCTCGCGGTGTCCGACGTCTTCGGTTTCCTCGCGTTGCACGAGACTGTGCCGTGCCCGCCGTTGCAGGCACTCGCCGATGTCTGCGTCGAACGCCTCGATCCGTTTCGGGTTCCGACGTCCGACGCGGAGATGGCACGCCGGCGCCGCGCCAATCTCACGCCGCAACAGGACGCCATGCTGGTCCGCTGGGGCTACCCCTACGTATTTGACACGTGGTTCTTTCACATGACGCTGACCCGCAGGCTGACCGCCGAGGAGAAGGCGTTCTACCAGCCTGTCGCGGAAGCGCATCTGGCGCGTGCACTCGCCATGTCGCGACGCATCACCGATATCTGCCTGTTCGTGCAGCCCTCACCCGGCGAACCCTTCGTCATCCAGCGGCGGCTGAAGCTGCGCGGTTGAGTGCGGCGAGGAACCGCGCGATGCCTTCCTCCAGCGAGGCGTCGTTCATCACTGTCTCGACGGGCACATGATCCGGTACCGATACGCTTCGCGACAGGCGCGCCGCGACGTCCGACGCATTCTCCCGGGCACGTGAAGTCAGCCGCGCGGCGAGCACGTCAGCGGGCGCGGTCACCTCGATAACCCGCACCGGAAATCGTTGCGCCGTGTCGGCGATGACAGTCCGTGAAACATTCGCCACGACCACGATGCCATGCTCGATGGCATCGACCACATCGGCAGGAATGCCATAGTTCAGCCCGTGAGCCTGCCACTGCAGCGCAAATTCGCGCCTGGCGAATTGTGCCGGCGTTACCGCCTCATGCGCTTCGCCGCCCGCATCGGCCGGTCTGGTAATCACGCGCCGGACGAACCGATACCGCGGATCATCCGCCGAAGCCAACCGCGCGGCTTCCAGCAGCGTATCCTTCCCACTCCCGCTCGGTCCGACCACCAGAACCAGCATCTCGCCCCCGCATTGACGGCGCGCACCTTGCCGTTAGCCTGCGCGCCACGCAACGGAGAACCTGCATGTTCACCACCCGCCCGGAGATCGCCGGCACATTCG
Organism: Acetobacteraceae bacterium; assembly: GCA_035569235.1. Classification (GTDB taxonomy): domain Bacteria; phylum Pseudomonadota; class Alphaproteobacteria; order Acetobacterales; family Acetobacteraceae; genus JAMXLO01. The sequence continues at coordinate 9,313 of DATMND010000368.1, forward strand.
GCGTCGTCGCCAGCACGCACTGGATCGCCAGCCAGGTCGGCATGGCAGTGCTCGAGCGCGGCGGCAATGCATTCGACGCCGCCGCAGCCACGGCGTTCACGCTGCAGGTGGCGGAGCCGCATCTCAACGGGCCTGGAGGCGATGCGCCGATCATCATCCACTCGGCGCGCACGCAGACCCAGCACGTGATCTGCGGACAGGGCGTCGCGCCGCAGGCCGCAACGCTGGCGAGCTTCGCAAAACTTGGCATCGACCTCATTCCGGCGACCGGCGTCCTGCCCGCAGTGGTCCCCGGAGCGTTCGATGCCTGGTGCCTGACGCTGCGCGACTGGGGCACCTGGGAACTCGCCGACGTGCTTGCGTTCGCTATCGGCTATGCAAAGAACGGAATGCACGTCGTGCCGCGCATCAGCGCCACGATCGAAGGCATGCGAACGCTGTTCGAGGCGGAATGGAAGTCCTCGGCTGCCGTCTTCCTGCCTGGCGGCAAGGCTCCCGCGCCGGAAAGCCTGTTCGCAAGGCCCGCGCTGGCTACAACCTATGAACGTATCTGCCGCGAAGCGGTTGGCACAACACGCGAGGCTCGCATCGATGCGGCCCGCGCCGCCTGGTACCGCGGCTTTGTAGCCGATGCTGTGGACAGTTTCTTCCGATCCACCGATGTGTTGGACGTTACCGGCCGGCGCCATCGCGGGCTTTTGGCAGCCGACGACTTCGCACGCTGGTCGGCGACCGTCGAAGATCCGGTGGCCAACGACTATCACGGCCATACCGTTTTGAAGTGCGGTCCGTGGAGCCAGGGGCCGGTCTTCTTGCAACAGCTCGCCCTCCTGCGTGGCTTCGACATCGGTGCGATGTACCCTCTCGGCGCCCAGTTCGTCCACACCGTGGTTGAATGCGCCAAGCTCGCCTACGCCGATCGCGAGGCCTATTACGGCGACCCCAATTTTACCCGCGTCCCGCTCGGCGCGCTGCTGTCCGACGACTACAACGGCGAACGCCGGATGCTCGTCGCGCACGATGCATCGCTCGAACTGCGCCCGGGCACCGTGCCGGGATACGCACCCATCGTGGATCGCGACGGTGCAGTCCGTCAAAACCTGCTGACGCGCGCGCCGGGTGCGGGCGAGCCGACCGTCGCACGGCTCGGCGTCATCGGGGCCGACACCTGCCACCTCGATGTGATCGACCGCGACGGCAACATGGTCAGCGCGACACCCTCGGGCGGCTGGCTGCAATCATCGCCGGTGATCCCGGAACTCGGCTTCTGCATGGGAACGCGCGGACAGATGTTCTGGCTGAAGCCGGACCTGCCGAACAGCCTGGAGCCTGGCAAGCGCCCGCGCACCACGCTGTCGCCGAGCTTCGCACTGCGCGAGGGAAAACCGTGGATGGCGTTCGGCACGCCGGGCGGCGAGCAGCAGGACCAGTGGGCGCTGACCTTCTTCCTGCGCATGGTCCATCACAACATGGGTATCCAGGAAGCAATCGACGCGCCGTCATTCCACACCGAACACTGGCCGTCGAGCTTCTGGCCGCGCGTCGCCCGCCCGGGGAAGGTGGTGATCGAAGGCCGCTTCGATGACGAGGTGCTGGGCGAACTGAAGGCCCGCGGTCACCATGCGGAGAAAGGCGAGGACTGGTCGGAAGGCCGCATCTCCGGAGCGCGGATCGAAGGCAATCAGATGCGTGCCGGCGCCAATCCGCGCGGCATGCAGGGCTACGCGGTCGGGCGCTGATGCGGCACAGGCAGAATACGGGGCGGGGCATTACGGCAATCCGAATTGAGCAGATAGAGAAATTGGCGTTAACTCTGGAATCTAGTCGAGACGTGAGCGTACCCGCGACACCACACTACGCAAGGAGGAAACTGCCATGCCGATCTACGAAAAAGGCGACGTCCGTATCCACTACGAAGAGACCGGCTCCGGCTTCCCTGTGTTGTTCATCCCCGGAGGGGGTTTGAATTCGAACATCTCCTTCCTCACCGGCTTCGGGCCGTTCAACTGCATGGAGGAGTTCAAGGACGAGTACCGCTGCATCACGATGGACCTGCGCAACGCCAACGGGGGAGAGTCCTCCGGCTCCCTCGAGATCGACCGGCCCTGGGACGCTTACGCCGATGACCAGCTCGGCCTCATGGATTACCTGGGCATCAAGGAGTTCATGGTGATGGGCTTCTGCATTGGCGGCCCGTTCATCTGGAACCTTTTGAAGCGAGCGCCCGAGCGGATTGTCGCCGCCGTGCTGGCGCAGCCCAGCGGGTCCCGCCCGGAGCTGCCCGACCTGTTCTACCAGAACAACATCAAGGGCTGGGGCCCGGAACTGTGCGCTCGTCGGCCCGACATTACGATGGCAATGGTCGATGCGTTCCTGAGCAAGATGTACCGCTCCAACCCCGACTTCGTATTCACGGTGACGCGCGATTTCGTACGCACCTGCCAGACGCCGATACTGGTGCTGCCGGACGATGTCCCGGCGCATCCGTACGCCGTGGCCATGGAGTCCGCGCGTCTCGCGCCGAACTCCGAAGTGAGCATCTACCCGTGGAAGGAGACCAAGGACCAGATTGCCGAGGCGCTGCGCCACGTACGCAAGTTCCTCGGGGCGCATGCGTCGGTGACTGCCGCCGAATAAAATGGACCGGGCGTATCGTGGCAGATCCGCCCGGGCCATGATAGCATGGCGCCATGGACACAGCGGCACGCAACAGCCCGTTCCTCGACGCCGACGCTTTCCTGCGGACCGACCAGTCCATGTTCGACAATGCCTGGCGTTATGAGCTTGTCCATGGCGCGATCGTCGCGCACGCTGCGCCTTCTCCTGAGCATGGTGTCATCCTCAGCAACCTGAGTTATGAGCTCAATGGTCGCCTGCGCAGCCATCCCGAGTGCAGATCGGAAGTCGGCAGTGGCGCTGCGCCACAGTACGAGCAGCGCGACACGGCACGTATTCCTGATGCCATGATCCGTTGCAGGCAGCATCCTCGGGTGTTGTTCGAGGTGGTGTCCCCGTCGGAG
>DATMND010000369.1:0-4711 GCA_035569235.1 Acetobacteraceae bacterium
CTCGGCGGCATGGGCCCGCTGGCGAGCGCCCAATTCATGGTCCGCCTGACCCTGCTGACCCCCGCGACGCGCGACCAGGACCACATCCCCACGGTGCTATGGTCGGATCCGCGCGTGCCCGACCGCACCATCGGAACGTTGTCCGGTGGCGCCGATCCCCTGCCCTGGCTGCTGCGCGGCATCGAAGGCCTGAAGCGCGCCGGCTGCGGCGCAATCGCGATCCCCTGCAACACGGCGCATGGCTGGTACGATGCAATGCGCGATGCGGCAGACATGCCGATCCTCCACATTGTCGATGCCGCGGCCGCTGAGCTGCGCCGTATGGGGATTGGCGGCGGGACCATTGGTGTGATGGGGACGCAGGCGACCCTCGCGATGCGGCTGTACCAGGATCGGCTCGGCGCGCTGGGCTGGGATTGCATCGTGCCAAATCAGGAGGAGATGGAGCGGCTGGTCAGCCCGGCGATCGCGCTGGTGAAGGCCAACCGGATGGCCGAGGCCTACGCTCCGCTCGCGGAGGCGGTTTGCGACCTCGCTGCGCGCGGTGCAACGGCTGTCGTATTGGGTTGCACCGAGATTCCGCTCGGCATCCAGGCAGGAGCCGCGCCCAGCGTGCCGATGGTCGACACTATCGATGCACTCGCCAGCACCGCCATCGCCTGGGCACGGCGGTAAACGCTCCACATCGTGTTTCGCGCCGACCTTCAACGTTCGTCAAGCACCTTGGGTTACAATCCGGCCGCGAAATAGGTTCGAACGACCACTGCGGATCGCCACCGATGAGTCTGAGCGTCCTTCCGTTCTCATTGCAGCTGCCGTCGGGCTACAGCCTTTCGGCGGGCAATGGGGGGACACAGAGCACCGCCCCGTCGAGCCCTGCCACCGCCGCGTCAAATTCGACCGCCAGCCAGGCGGGTTCCCCAACCACCGACGTGATCAGCATCAGCAATTCGTTCGATGCAGGGATCTTCACGGCTGTTGCGGGCGACACTTTTAGTCTGAGCGCCCTGTTCCAGGGGCGGGCGGACAAGCCAGGCACGGTGGCCGGCTATCGGATAGGCCTGGGCGTTGGCAACGGCCAGCTGCTGCTCAACGGCAGCGACGTCACCGACCGTACCAGCTTCACCGCCGATGAGTTCGCCCATCTGACCTATAGGGCGGGTACGGATGGATCGCAGCAGAGCCTGGTGATTGTCGCCCAGACCGGCGTACGCCAGCACGACGGTACTCTGAGCCAGGAGGTCGACAGCTTGGCGGTGCAGATCACGGCGGACGTCACCGGCAGCCGCTCGATCAATGCGATGAATGCGCTGCGAGCGACGCCGACGGGAACCGATGCCAACATTGTCGGCATCGTGCAGCAGGCCGGCATATTCAGTGGATTCGGCGGACCGGCGCGTCCAAGCTTGCAGACCGATGGCAACTTCACGGCTGTTGCCGGCGACGTCTATCGGATGAGCGCCCTGTTCAAAGCAAGTGCGCCGACCGGGGAGACGATCGCGGGCTATCGAGTGGCATTGGGCGATGGCGGCGGCCAGCTCCTGCTGGGCGGTATTGACGTCTCCGATCGCACCAGCTTCTCCGCCGACGAATTCGCGCATCTGACGTACACAGCGGGTGGCGACGGCACGCAGCAGGGCCTTTTGGTGATCGCCCAGACCGGCACGCGCCTGTCGGACGGCACACTGAGCCGAGAGGTCGATAGCACCGCGGTGCAGATTGCCGCGAATGTTACCGGCAGCCGCTCGATCAATGCGATGAACGCCCTGCGCACGCAGCCGACGGGCGCTGACGCCGACATCGTCAGCGTCGTGCAGCAGTCAGGGATCTTCACCGGGTTCGGGGGATCGGCGCGACCCACCGTGCAGACCGACGGCAATTTCACTGCCACCGCCGGCGACATCTATCGGGTGAGCGCCCTGTTCAAGGCAATTGCGGCGACCGGGCAAAAGATCGCTGGATATCGGGTGGCTCTGGGCGATGGCGGCGGAAAGCTTCAGCTGGGCGGTGTCGATGTCTCCGACCGCACCAGCTTCTCAGCTGACGAGTTCGCGCATCTGACCTACACCGTGGGCGCGGACGGCTCGCAGCAGAGCCTTCTGGTGACTGCCCAGACCGGCACGCGGCGCCTCGACGGTTCGCTAAGCCAGGAGGTCGACAGCGCGGCGGTACAGATCACGGCCGATGTCACCGGCAGCCGCTCGATCAATGCAATGAGTGCGCTGAGCACCGACCCTTCCGGCGCGAATGCCAGGATCGTCGGCATCGTGCAGCAGGCCGGGATTTTCAATGGCCTCGCCGGATCGGCGCCGCCCACCCTACAGACCGACGGCAATTTCACCGCTGTCGCCGGCGACGTTCTTCGGCTGAGCAATCTTTTCAAGGCGAGCGCGCCGGTGGGAAAGCCGATCGTTGGATACCAGGTAGCCCTGGGCGATGGCGGCGGCCAGCTATCGCTGAACGGCAGCGACGTCTCCGACCGGACCAGCTTCACGGCCGACGAGTTCGCACACCTGACCTACACGATCGGTGCCGACGGTTCGCGGCAGAGCCTCGTGGTCGTGGCCCAGACCGGCATGCGACACCCCGACGGCTCGCTGAGCCAGGAGGTTGACAGTGCAGCGGTGCAGATCACCGCCGCCAGCACCGGCAGCCGCTCGATCAACGCTATGAACGCCCTGCGCACCACGCCTACAGGAGCAGACGCAAATATCGTCGGCATCGTGCAGCAGGCCGAGATATTCAACGGTCTCGCCGGATCCGCGCGACCCACCATGCGGACCGACGGCAATTTCACCGCCGGCGCCGGCGACGTTCTAAGTCTGAGCGCCCTGTTCAAGGCGAGCGCGCCCACGGGAAAGACGGTCGCCGCGTACCGGGTGGGTCTGGGCGATGGCACCGGCCAATTGCTGCTGAACGGCGCCGGCGTCACGGATCGGACCACCTTCACGGCCGACGAATTCGCGCACCTGACCTACTCGGCGGGTGCGGATGGCTCCCAGCAGAGCCTCACGGTCATCGCACAGACCGGCACGCGCAGGCTCGATGGCACACTAAGGCAGGAAGTCGACAGTGCGGCACTGCAGATCACGGCGGACGTGACGGGTGAGCGCTCAATCAATGCGTTGAACGCCCTACGCACCACGGCGGGTGGGGCGGATGCCGGTATCGTCGGGATCGTGCAGCAGGCCGGAATTTTCAGCGGTCTTCCGGGAGTGGCGCGACCCACCCTACAGACCGTGCTGACGCCGGAACCGCCCGTGTCTCCGGCCGCGATGGGGACAGCAACCGGTACATACAATACAGCTGGCAATACGGCTGGCCTGGCGCAGGCCGGCGCTGCGATCGACCTGTCGCCATTCTATTCGGCGGCAATCGGCAGTTCCGTCTCTCCGGGCATCCTTACCAACCCTGGCGGACCGCTTGCAGTCGCACTGCTTCTGCTCGACGGCGACGCGACGGGCGCATTCCGGACCGCCGACAAGCTCTCCGCGCAATCGGAGGCGATCAAGGCCTACAATATCTCCACCGGTCTGTAGCGGGCGTCGTCCCGCGCCGTTCGGACCGACCCGCGATCCGCGGGCAATAGGCGCACCGTCACATCCACCGCGGCGACCATGTCCTGCCCGTCCACCACCTCGCCATACGCCGTGCCTTCGCAGGTTGGTACGACACGTCATTCTTCCATCGCTGCCCCACCGCCCAGCAGCGTCTCCCGCAGCGCCGCCCAACTCGCCCGATCAGGCGCACAAATCAGGCCGCCACCGGTAACCGTTGGTCGATACTCGCTGCCGTCCAACCGCGCCGAATACCCACCTGCCTCGCGATGCAACAGCCAGCCAGGTGCATGGTCCCACGGCATCAGCCGGTTGAAGAACAGAAAGTGGCAGTGCCCGCCTGCCGCGAGACGATACTCATGTGCGGCACAGCGGTAATCCCAGCTTCCACCGAGCCGAGGAAGGTTGGCACAGACGACGGACCGCCGCGGCTCCGGCAGGAACCGCCAGGAAACATTGCCTGTCATCGTGTCCACGGGCGCCGGCGCAGCAACGCGCAGCGGTACGCGCCGGCCGTCCGGCGTCTCGGTCCAGGCGCCTTCGCCGCGCAGCGCCAGCGCCGTGTCATCGCCGACCGGATCGTGGATTGCCGCCGCCACCACTTCGCCGCGCAGCACCGCCGCGGCCATCACGCCGAACAGCGGCAAGCCCGCGGCGTAGTTGGACGTGCCATCGATCGGATCGACCACGAATGCCAGGTCGGCATCGGCGAGCAGACGAAGCTTCATGGGATCAGCCGACGTCGCCTCCTCGCCAACCACGGCGGCGGCCGGAAACCAGCGCCCCAGAGCTTCCGTCAGCCACCGCTCCGCCGCTTCATCCGCTTCGGTGACCAGATCCTGCGGCCCGGTCTTCTGCCGCACCGCTCCGCCACTAAGTTTGCGAAATCGCGGCATGATCTCCGCCCGGCCGACCGCGCGCAGCAACTCCGCCAGCGTCGCGAGATCCGCGGCGGAAAACGTCATTCGTGACGTTCGAACCGAGCGCGATCCGCGGGCAGCAGACGAACCTTCACATGCACGCCGGCGTCCTCGTCGTGTCGATCCACCACTTCGCCATGCTGGTAAAGCCACGCAAGCCGCGCGCCGTCCTGCGGCGCGATGTCGTAGTCAGCCAGCTCCATGCCGCCGGCGATCCGCGCATCGATCACCGAT
>DATMND010000370.1:0-21588 GCA_035569235.1 Acetobacteraceae bacterium
GTAATGGGGGCAGAAGACCGGGCATGCACGGTAACCGGTCTGGCCCGGTAGAGCGGCGAAGCATTGGAGCGGGATCGGTTCACATCCGAGTCAACAGGCTAGGAATCGGTTGACGCGGTAACGGGTGGCTCGACTCTAAAGCTGGGGTGACCCAGCCCTCAGACCCCAGCCAACGGTGGATCGCGGGGACGGAGGCGCCGAGCTTGGAGCCGACCGAGCCTGCTACGGCGGCACCGCCTCAGATCGCACTGTCAAAGGCGCAAGCCGGGAAACTCGATGAACCACCGAAGTTACCTGACCTTAGTGGTCTGCCGTCCGAGCTAAGAGAGTTCGTGTTGCAGGTGCTGGCCGAGAATGCCGAGCTGCGGCGGCTCACTGCGGTGTTGCGCGACGAGGTCGCGCGGCTGAAAGGACATAACGGCCGGCCTCACATCAAGCCCAGCGGGATGGATCCGGGAACCACACCGAAGCCGAGAGGCAGGCATGGCAAGCGGCGACGCGGCAAGGTGATGCCGAAAGTCAGGATCGAAGAGCAGACGGTCACGGCGGCGGTTCCGGCCGGTTCGCGGTTTAAGGGGTACGAAGATTACGTCGTGCAGGACCTGGTGCTGCAGGCGCGGGTAATCCGCTATCGGCGTGAACGCTGGATCACGCCGGATGGTCAAACGATCGTTGCGCCGTTGCCAGACGGAGTGGCCGGTCACTTTGGGCCCGAGCTACGGCGCTATATCCTGATGCAATATCATCAGGGGCAGGTCACCGTGCCACGGCTGGTGGCGCAGCTGCAGGCGATTGGCGTCAGCATCTCGAAGCGGCAGGTCATGCGGCTGTTGATCGACGGCCAAGAGGCATTCCTCACTGAGGCACGTGAGGTTCTGCGTGCCGGTTTGCAACAGGCGAGTTGGGTCACGGTGGATGATACTGGGGCGAGACATCGAGCCCGCAATGGCTACTGCACTCAGATCGGCAACGAGAACTTCGCCTGGTTCGGCACCACCCACAGCAAAAGCCGGCTGAACTTTCTCGAGTTGCTGCGTGCTGGGTACAGCGATTACATGGTCAACGACGCGGCGGTCGCATACATGAGACAGCGGGCGCTGGCCGGGCCCACCATCGCTCTGCTGGCCGAACACCCGGACAAGCAGTTTGCCGACACGACGGCCTGGACGGCGCACCTTGAGCGGCTTGGCATCACCAAGCTCACCATCACACCCGACCCGGTGCAGATCGCCACCGAAGGAGCGCTATGGGGCAGTGTTCAGTCGCATGAGTTCTTGCGTGACGCGGTGATTGTCAGTGACGACGCCGGCCAGTTCGCCATCGGGCAGCACGGATTGTGCTGGGTCCACTGCGAACGGCTCGTACACAAGCTCGAGACTTTCACGGACGAGCAGCGCACCGCACAGCAGCATGTCCGCTCGCTGATCTGGCAGTTCTATGCCGATCTCAAGGACTACCGCACCGGCCCGACGCCAAGGCAGCGCGATCATCTGCGGGAACGGTTCGACTATATCTTCCGCCGCCGCACCGGCTTCGTTACTCTGGATCGCTTGTTGAAACGGCTGCATGCCAACAAGGCAGAGTTGTTGGCAGTGCTGGATCATCCGGACATCCCGCTGCATACCAATGGTTCGGAGAATGACCTCCGTTGCCAGGTAACCAAGCGTAAAATTAGCGGTGGTACCCGCAGCGACGTTGGCCGTGACTGCCGCGATGCATTCCTTGGTTTGGCAAAGACATGCGCCAAGCTAGGGATCGCATTCTGGGACTATCTGGGCAGCCGGCTTGCCATTCCCCAGCACCCAGCCATCGACCGATTGGCCGACATTATTCGTTGCCGGGGCCAGCCAGCGTAACCGCTGCCCCCGATTGTGCCCCTCTTACCCCACCAAAGGCGAAGCCTTTGGAATCCTCACCTAAAGTGAATGGTTCCAAGCGCCCGGCGCTTGGCGGAGTCCAGAGGCGGAGCCTCTGGTGGGGCTCGGGGTGAAACCCCGAGCGCATCTGCTTTACTCGATTGCCTTGAGCGCCAGGAGCGGCCGACTCTGGCTTCATAGATCGATGCCATCCTCTCGGATTTCATGCATCAAAGGCGTGCGGTCTCTGTAGGACCCGGCACCATAGGGCAGCGCATGAACCAAACCGCCGATGTCATAGAGAATATCCGTCCCGATATCAGCCAGCCGATCCATCTCTTGCGCTCTGTCTGACAGATCACGAAGAAACACGGCAATATCGTAATCGGAGTCCGAATGGGCTTCGCCGCGAGCACGCGATCCGTACAGGATAACACGCTCCACCCGAGGACCGTACGCTTCGTCAACCGCAGAGCGGAAGCGCGACAGGACGGGATCCTTCGGCAGTCTCACTGGCATGGCGAACTCCAACAGTGCTTGTTAGCACACCAATGCATTGGGGCTGCTTCGGTCATAGCAGCACCAAATCATCGCGGTGGATGATCTCGTCGCGCCCGTGCCAACCCAATATGGTCTCGATCTTATCCGAGCGATGCCCGGCAATGCGTTCCGCATCGACGCTGGCATAGGCGGACAGGCCGCGTGCCAATGCCCGACCGTCCGGTCCTCGCACCACCACCGGATCGCCGCGTTCGAAGGTGCCTTCGACGCCGCGCACGCCGGCGGGCAGCAGGGAACGGCCCGCGGCGAGCGCGCGCGCTGCACCGGCATCCACCACCAGTGCGCCGAGCGGCGCCAGCGCGCCGGCGATCCAGCGCTTGCGCGCCGAACGACCTTCGGGGGCGGCCAGGAACCACGTGCAGCGCGCGCCGTTCTCCAATGCCGCGAGCGGATGGTCGGTGTGGCCATACGCAATCGCCATCGCACAGCCCGCCTGTGTGGCGATGCGCGCCGCCGCCAGCTTGGTGCGCATCCCGCCGGAGGAGTAACCGGGCGGCGGTTCGCCACCCATCGCCTCGATCTCCGGTGTGATGGCCGGCACGAGCGGGATGTGCGCGGCGGCGGGATGGCGTCGCGGATCGGCGGCGTAGAGGCCGTCGATGTCGGACAGCAGCAGAAGCTGGTCGGCCTGCGTCATCTCCGCCACCCGCGCCGCGAGACGGTCGTTGTCGCCGAAGCGGATTTCCGCGGTCGCCACCGTGTCGTTCTCGTTGATCACCGGAATGCAGCCAAGGCCGAGCAGCGTGTTGAGCGTCGCGCGTGCGTTGAGGTAGCGGCGGCGGTCCTCAGTGTCGTCGAGGGTCAGCAAAAGCTGCGCTGCGGTGAGGCCCTGTGCCGACAGTGCCTGGCTCCAGGCCTGCGCCAGCCGGATCTGCCCGACCGCGGCTGCGGCCTGCTGTTCCTCCAGCCGTAGCCGCCGCTGTTGCAGGCCGAGCGACCGGCGCGCCAGGGCGATGGCGCCGGAGGAAACCACGATCACGTCCACGCCGCGCGCGCGCAGTGCGGCAATGTCCGCCGCCACGCCGTCAAGCCACGCGGTGCGCGGCGCGGCCTCGTGGTGATCCACCACCAGCGCACTGCCGATCTTCACCACGATGCGTTGGGCGGAGGCGAGGGAGGGGATCATGGCAGGTCTGCGACTCCCTCTCCCCTTACGGGGAGAGGGTCGGGGTGAGGCGTTCCCGCCACTGGCTGTAGGGGCCCCACCCCCTCACCCCAACCCTCTCCCCCAAGGGGAGAGGGAGTTGACCGGATCATTCCCTGCAGCGCCCGCAGCACCTCGGGCACGCCCTGGCCGGTAACACCTGACAGCAACATCACCTTCTGGCCGGACGCCTTTGCCAGCGCCGCCCTCCGTGCCGCTGCCTGGCGCGGCGTCATCGCATCCACCTTGTTGAGCCCGATCAGCTCCGGCTTGTCCGCCAGCCCGCCGCCATAAGCGGCAAGCTCCTCGCGCACCGTCCGCCATGCCTGCACGACATCGCCGGCAGCACCGTCCACCAGGTGCAGCAGCACTGCACATCGCTCGACATGGCCGAGGAACCGATCGCCCAATCCGGCGCCTTCATGCGCGCCCTCGATCAGACCGGGGATGTCCGCCAGCACGAATTCTTCCCACGCCGACAGCCGCACCACGCCCAGTTGGGGATACAGCGTGGTGAACGGATAGTCGGCGATCTTCGGTTTCGCGGCCGATGCCGCGGCGAGCAAAGTGGACTTGCCGGCATTCGGCAGCCCGACCAGCCCGGCATCGGCGATCAGCTTCAGCCGCAGCCACACCCAGCGCTCCTCGCCTGGCCAGCCCTTGTCGGCCCGGCGTGGCGCCCGGTTGGTCGAGGACTTATAGTGCGCGTTGCCGAACCCGCCGTCGCCGCCGCGCAACATGACCACGCGCCTGCCCGGCACATCCATATCGGCCAGCAGCGTGGCACGGTCCTCGGCCATGATCTGCGTCCCGAGCGGCACCTTGATCACCACGTCTGAAGCGCCGGCGCCGGTGCGGTCCGCGCCCTCGCCGTTGCCGCCCTTCTTCGCGCGGAAATGCTGCGTGTAGCGGAAATCGATTAACGTGTTCAGGTTGGCGACCGCCTCGAAGACGATGTCGCCCCCCTTGCCGCCATTGCCGCCGTCAGGTCCCCCGAACGCGATGAACTTCTCGCGGCGGAATGCGCACACGCCGTTGCCGCCATCGCCGGAGCGCAGGTGGATCTTTGCCTGATCGAGAAACTTCATCGCCTGCTTCCAACGAAAACGGGGGCCGGCTGGCGCCGACCCCCGTTCGAAACGCAAAGGGTCCCGGCGCCTTACTCGGCGGCAGCCGGCAGCGGCGCGACGGACACATGCACTCGATCGCTCGACCGGCGCTTGAACTCCACCTTGCCATCGATCAGGGCGAAGATCGTGTGATCGCGTCCGAGGCCGACATTGTTGCCCGGCTTCCACTTCGTGCCGCGCTGGCGAAGGATGATGTTGCCGGCGATGACCGCCTCGCCGCCGAATTTCTTGATGCCGAGGCGTCGGCCTTCCGTGTCGCGGCCGTTGCGCGAGGAGCCGCCTGCCTTTTTGTGAGCCATGCGTGCTTACTCCTTCCGCTCGGCGTCGGGTGAGGCCAGGTTCTCGGGCGTCTCGCCTTCGACGATGCCCTCGCCTTCCGCTGCCTCCAGGCCCGCCGGCGCATCGGGCTCGGTGACGTGCATCGGCGGATGATGGGGATGGTGTTCCGCTGGCGGCGCCACGTCGGCGGACGGCGCCGCGTGATGGTGCTCGGGAAGGACGGCCGGCGTCTCGCCGTATACGATGCCGGTGTCTTCCGCCGCCTCGAGCGCGGTTCCCGACGGCTCGGACGCCGCAGCCACGAGCGCCTGACCATCCTTCGCGAATCCGGCGATGCGCAGCACAGTGACGTGCTGGCGATGGCCATTCCTGCGGCGGCTGTTCTGCCGGCGGCGCTTCTTGAAGATGATGATCTTGTCCAGCCGGTCCTGCGCAATCACCGTCGCGGTGACCGAGGCGCCGGCAACGGTCGGAGCGCCGAGCGTCAGGCTTCCCTCGTTGCCCACTGCCAGGACATCGGTGAAGGTGACGGTCGCGCCGGCCTCGGCTTCCAGTTTCTCGACCTTCAGCACCGCGTTCGGCGTTACCCGGTATTGCTTCCCGCCGGTGCGGATCACTGCGAACATCACACGAATTCCCACGCCATCGCGGGCCGTCAGGAACCCCTGCGGCCGGAGAGCGCGGGTTATAGCGGCCTGCCGCGGTGTGTCAACGCATTCGGCACCGACATGGCCCGGGCCGGTGGGCGGCACTTACATCCCCGGAGGCTTCGCAGTAGCGTGATTGATCAGTCAGAGTGAGGATGAGACGGACATGAATGCAGAGGCCGGTGGGCAGACCTGTCTGAAGGGCGTCAAGGTGCTGGACCTCACCCAGTTCGAGGCAGGGCCATCCTGCACCGAAGCGCTGGCCTGGCTTGGCGCCGAGGTGGTCAAGCTGGAGAACCCCAGAAGCGGCGATCCCGGCCGTGCCCTCGGCGGCAAGGCCGGCGTCGATGACCCGTATTTCCTGCTGTTCAACGCCAACAAGAAGTCGATCACGGTCAACCTGAAGGACCCCAAGGGCCTCGCGCTGGTCAAGGAACTCGCTTGCAAAGCCGATGTGATGGTGGAGAATTTTGCCCCAGGCGCGATCGAGCGGCTTGGGCTTGGTTACGACGTGATCAGCAAGCTCAACCCGTCGATCATCTACTGTCAGGTGAAGGGCTTCGGCGAAGGCAGCCCATACGAGAAGAACCTGGCGTTCGACATGATCGCGCAGGCCTGCGGCGGCACCATGAGCATCACCGGCGAGCGCGACGGCCGTCCGCTGAAGCCCGGCCCGTCGCTGGGCGACACCGGCACGGGGATGCTGCTGGCGGTCTCGATCCTCGGCGCGCTCTACCGGCGCAAGGAGACCGGTCAGGGCGATCATCTGCAGGTCGCGATGCAGGACGCGATGCTGCACTACATCCGTATCGCCTTCGCGGCCCAGCATCGCACCGGAGATACCAAGGCGGCGGGCCGCGCCGCCGACAGCAGCGTGTCGGGCGCCAATCCGCCGATGGGCACCTTCCCCTGCCAGGGCGGCGGACTGAACGACTACGTCTACGTTTTCACCAGCCGCGCCAATCCCGAACACTGGAAGCGTCTGCTCGGCGTGATCGGCCGCGAGGACCTGGTCGGCGATGAGCGATACGAAAGCCCGGCGGCGCGCTCGGAACGACCGGATGAGGTCAACGCGATGATCTCCGACTGGACCAAGAAACACACCAAATATGAGGCGATGGAGATCATCGGCGCGGCTGGCGTTCCGGCGGGAGCGGTGCTCGACACGCTGGAACTCTACAACGACAAGACCTTCGAGCAGCGCAACATCATGCAAACGATCCAGCATCCGACAGTCGGGGCTTTCAAGATGGTGGGCTGGCCGGTGCGCTTCTCAGGCAACCCGCCGCCGGTAAAGCCGTCGCCGCTGCTCGGCGCGAACAACGAGGACGTGCTGACCCATTGGCTCGGTCTGGACAAGGATGCAGTCGGCAGCCTGAAGAGCAACGGCGTGATCGGTTAGAGGAGACGGACCAATGGCAGAACTGACGGGCTCGGAAATCCTGGCGAAGTGCCTGAAGAAGGAAGGCATCGAGGACATCTTCTATATCATGGGCGGCCCGATGCTGCTGGCCGAGGCCACCTGCATCACCGAAGGCATCCGCATGATCGACGTCCGCCACGAGCAGGCGGCGGCGTTCGCGTGCCAGGCCTACAGCCGTCTGCGGCAGACGCCGAGCGTGTGTATGGCCGCGTCGGGGCCGGGCGTGACCAACCTGATCACCGGCATGGCCAACGCGCTGATCGACTGCTGCCCGGTGGTGGCGTTCGGCGGGTCCAGTCCCATCAGCCAGTTCGGGCGGCAGGTGTTCCAAGAGATCGACCAGGTCAAGCTGATGGAAGGCTGCTGCAAGCATGTCGATCGCGTGCACAACCTCAAGCGCATCCCGCAGCAGGTGAACTTCGCGCTGCAACGGGCGATGGCCGGGAAGCCGGGCCCGGTCTACGTCGATATGCCGGGTGACATCCTCTACCAGAAGATCGACGAGAACCTCGTGGACTGGAGTTTCGCGGGCCGCAAGATGGACAGCCGTCCGCTCGGCGATCCGCGCCAGGTGAACGCACTGGTGAAGGCGCTGGCGGAGGCGAAGCAGCCGCTGATCGTGTCGGGCTCCGGCGTCATCTGGTCGCGCGCCTGGGCCGAGATGCAGCAGTTCGTCGAGGCCGCCGGCATTCCGTTCTACACCACCCCGCAGGGCCGCGGCGTCGTGCCGGACGATCATCCGTGTTCGTTCCTGACGATGCGCAACACGGCGTTCGCCGATGCCGACCTGATCATCGTGCTCGGCACGCGGATGAACTACATCATCGGGCACGCCGCGCCGCCGCGCTTCGGCGGCAAGGCGAAGATCGCCCGCATCGACATCGATCCCGAGGAGATCGGCGCGGCGGCGCGCGGGGTCGATATCCCGATCGTCGGCGACTGCAAGATGGTGCTGGGCCAGTTGCTGGACGGCATCAAGGGCAAGGTGACGCAGGATAGCTACAAGGCCTGGCGGCAGAAGCTGGCGGATGGCGAGGCGCAGAAGCGTTCGGCTGCCGGCGCCAACAGGTACGCCGAGGATGGCGACATCCATCCGGTGCGCATGCTCGAGGAGGTGAAGAACTTCGCCAAGCGTGACGCGATCCTGTGTGTCGATGGACAGGAGACGCTGAACTTCGGGCGCCAGACGATGCCGACCTTCTCGCCTGGGCATCGGCTGAATTCCGGCCCGTTCGGCACGATGGGCGTCGGACTGCCGTTCGGCGTGGGCGCCAAGGTGGCGTGCCCGGACAAGCAGGTGATCGTGGTGCACGGCGACGGATCACTCGGCATGAACGCGATGGAGATGGACACCGCGATCCGCCACAAGATCCCGCTGCTGATCGTCGTCAGCCTGAACGGCGGCTGGACCGGCGATCCGAACCGCGAAAAGCCGGGTCGCGATCTGGGCTACATGCGCTACGACAAGATGTGCGAGGCGTTTGGCGGGTATGGCGAGTACGTCACCAAGCCGGAGGACATCCGCCCGGCGCTGGAGCGTGCGCAGGCGAAGGTGGACGAGGGCATGGTGGCGCTGGTCAACGTGCGCACCGACTATCGCGCGCGGTATGGCGGCGTGCGGTTCTCGGACTATTCGACCTGATCCGTCTCTTGTTCTCCCTCTCCCGCGCAAACGGGGGAGGGCGGGGAGAGGTGCCGCCCCACGGCCGACGCGGGCAGAATGCGACGTTGCGAAAGTACGAGGAGGTCATCGCATTTCGAATCGAGCGGTCAACTGGTCAAATCTGCGGAGGCCGGCATGCAAACCAGATCACTCGGACAGATCGTGCCAGCCGATGCGGTCGCCAGGTTGGTTGCGTTTCGAAACGCTGTTCAACTCGCCTTTCCGGGCGCCGTGCAAGACGTTGTCCTGTTCGGCAGCCGGGCACGCGGTGATGCGGATCCCGACTCCGATTATGACGTAGCGGTCGTACTCGCAAACAAGCTGCTCTTGGATCGCAATGTCCGTCGCCGACTGGCAGACGCGGCGTGGGAGCACGTTGTAGATGGATACGCCATCATTCCCATCGCCTTGGACGCAGATCAGCTTGTCGAAGGCTGCCCTGCCAGGACGGAGCTTTCTGCACGCATTGGCGAAGAGGGCATCAGTGTCGGATGACAGGACCAGAGCCGGCGATAGAAGCGCAGACCTGGCAGATGGCATTGGACTTTTTGCAGGAAGCCGAACGGGCGTCGCCTGCTATAATGCCGCGCATGGCGACACATGCGGCTTATTACGCCATGTACCATGCCGCCCGCGCTGTTCTCATTCGAGCATTTGGGCTGCGCGCGCCGACCAAGCATAGCGTCGTCGTCGGCCGGTTTGGCCAGTTGGCGAAGCAGGCAGGCAACGCCGATCTGATGGCGGCTGGTCGGCTGATCAACGAGATGCAGGAGGAGCGTCTGCTGTCCGACTATGCCGCCGGACGGCGACCGCCCGCCGCGGATGCCGCCGCCGCTGTCCGAGACGCACGAAGCTTCTTGGAAGCCTGCGCCCGTCACCACGGTTTCCAGCCGCCGAATGCTCCCTGATGGACGTCGCCACCTCCTCCGCGTTCGAGGAAAACACCTACCGCGCGCTATGCGCTACGACAAGATGTGCGAGGCGTTCGGTGGGTACGGCGAGAACGTCACCAAGCCGGAGGACATCCGCCCGGCGCTGGAGCGCGCGCAGGCGAAGGTGGACGAGGGCATGGTGGCGCTGGTCAACGTGCGCACCGACTACCGCGCGCGGTATGGCGGCGTGCGGTTCTCCGATTATTCGACCGGAGACAAATCCTTACCCTCCCCCGCTTCGTGCACACGAGCGGGGGAGGTTCGGGAGGGTGCGGTGCCGGCATGGAGAACGGATATCCGAGGCGCCAAAATCCAAGAAAACACAACGAGGGGCTTGTATGCCAATCCACCCAGTCACGAGGCTCAAGCTGGAAGCTGCGACCCTGGCGCGCCTGAGCCGCTTGGCGGATGCCCGTCAGCGTCCGGCCAATCAGCTTATGCAGGAGGTCATCGAGGAATACCTTGACCGCGAGGAACGCCGCGAAAAATTTCAGCGGGACGCATTCACCGCGTGGGCTCAGTTCCAGGCGACCGGCCTACACGTCACGGCAGCCGAGGCCGACGCGTGGCTCGCGCGTCTCGAAGCAGGCGAGGATGCAGAGCCGCCGCAGCCGCATCATTGACCTGTGGCGCGGGTGATCTGGACACCCGCGGCGCTGCACGAAATCACGCGACTGCAAGATTTCCTGGCGCCGAATAGCCGCGACGCCGCCCAGCGCATAGATTATAGCATTATTGTAATAGCGGTAGAGGGCTACATATCCGGCCTCGCCAAACCGGATGAACCACTCACGAAAGCCGGGCGGCATCGTCCTGGCTTGCCGGCCGAGTTCGGGATGTGCGCCCAGCAATTTCACACTCTGACGGATTGCTTGAACGGCGCGCAGCGGGTCTTGGATGCTCTGTTTGGTGGTCGAGATGTCAGAATGTCCGACGACGCGGATGCGGGTCGTGGCCCGGAGCGGCGTTCGTCTGGGTAGAAAGCCGGAGCGTTTCACTTTGCCATCGTCAAAGTGCGCGACGGCGGTCCTTCGCGACGTTCCCGGTCATCATTGCAACGGCTTCGCTAAAGACGGGCACCTCATCCTACAAGCCGACCATCTTATCACCCGCGCCAAACCCGCCACCTACGCCGATGCCCGCCTTTTGGTGTGCGTGTGTAAGGGAGCGCACGCATGGAAATCACTGAGGGGCAACCGCAACAAGGCGCAGTATGATGCACTGGTCAAAACCAACCTGTCACCCGAACGCGTGATATTGTGGGAGGCGTGAGAGAAAGAGAGCTGCCGCCCAGTGAGGACGTTGGCAATAGTTTGAAAGCCTGCGGAGGCGGCGTTGCGAGCCGAATTAGCATCGGGTATACGTGAAAGGCGGTATAATTCTGTCCTTTAGGAGGCATCGTTGGGTGACTCATGGGTCCCTGAATACATCGCGCAAATCTTAACCCCTCCGGAGGGCTTCCCCTACACGGATTCTGGCTTTGCTTACCGTGGCCAAAGCGATATCCGCTGGGAGCGTAAGGCTGGAATATTGAGGGAGGAAAACATGGACATACTTCGCAATGAGCGCGAGGCAGTCCGGGAGATTATTTCTATTCACCCGGAGGATTTTCGAGACGACACCACAATGTTCGACCGGCTGGCACGCATACAACATTTCGGCATGCCAACCCGTCTTTTGGATATCACACTCAATCCCCTCGCGGCACTGTTCTTTGCGTCGGAAGCAGATAACAACACCAGCGACGAACATGACGGCTTGGTGGAATGCTACCCACGACGATTCTCATACTTTGATGATGTCTTGGTATCCGTCAAGTCAAATATTGCAAACCTTTCCGCATACGAGAAGGAACAGCTGGCTGGTTCTGGCTCCGACTTGGATAATGCAGTTAGTCGTTTGCTGAGTTTCGTACGGATGGAGCATCCTGAGTGCGACGCCGAAACCGTGAAGAGATGGATGCGCGGGAGGGCCTTTGTGATGCCGAAGCGCAACAATCGCCGCCTAGTCGCGCAGGCTGGTGCGTTCTTGTTGTTCGGGTTACCTCCCGGCGGATATGACGCCTATAGGTATATGTATCAAATAGCGGTGCCTAAGGAAAGAAAGAGCTCCATACGACGAGATTTGGACCAGCTTGGGGTTAATGAAACGACGCTTTTCGTGGAGCTTGAACGAACCGCAGCAGGAATCAAAGAACGCTACCGGAAGCCTATATCCGCAACGACACTCTAACGGAGCGCCGATCAGATTGGCGCGATGCTCGGGGAGCGCTACGTACAGGTTCTGATCGCCATAATCGTGAGGGTCCTGCTCGGTGCGGCCTGGTTGCAGCTCGGCGTCGAGATGAAGCCGATCGGCGACGCGTTCATCAAGCCTCATCCGCACCATCGTGCCGGTGATAAGCTTCGCGACTGTCGTTGTCGGGATCGCAAGGACGGGCGACATGCAGCGCGTCGGCCTGGTCGGCCTGCGCGCCATCGCAAGTCCACGAACGGCAAACTGGAGCTACACTTCCTACCGGGCTATGCGCCAGAATCGAATCCGGATGAATTCAGCTCCCGCGCATCTTCACGACCACCTTGATCGCATCCTCGACGCGGTCGCGCGCGTATCGCAGCGCGGTCGGCAGTTCGCCCAGTGGGAACGTGTGCGTGTGGATCAGCTTCGCATCGAACCGCCGCTGTCCCATCAGGGCAGCGGCCCGATGCGTCGCGCTCCTGCCCTCGCCGCGGATTCCGAAGACGTAGATGTTGTTGCGCACGATGTAGGCGAGATCGACCGAGACCGGCTCGTGCGGGAACGCCGCGAGGCAGATGCGGCCACCACGGTTCACCATCCGCGCCGCCTCGTTCAGCGCGTTCGGGGCCCCGGAGCATTCCAGGACATACTGCACGCCTTTGCCCCCGGTGATTCGCTGAACCGCCGTCACGGCATCTTCATTGTTGACGTTGACGACGGCATCGGCGCCAAGGCGCCTGCCCATTTCGAGCCGACGGTCGCGCGTCCCGGTCAGGATGACCGGCTGTGCGCCCAGCGCCTTGGCAACGCCGACGCCCATCAGCCCGATCGGGCCAGGCCCGATCACGACGACGCCCTCTCCGGCGATGATGCCGCCCAGCACGTCGAGGCCATACATCGCCGTGCCGGCGGTGACGATCAGCGTCGCCTCTTCATCCGACATGTCGTGTGGCACATGGACCATCGTGTTGACGTGGTTCACCGCATACTCGGCGAAGCCGCCATCGGTACTGAACCCGTTGGCGCGATGTCCCTTGCTGTGAAACCCATAGTTCAGGCACGAGGTGTACATGCCTTCGCGACAACGCTGGCAACGGCCGCATCCCGCATGAATCTCGACGGCGATGCGGTCGCCAGGCTGGAACTCGTCCACGGTGGGACCAAGCCTCACCACGGTGCCCATAAACTCGTGGCCGGGCGTATAGCCCTTGTTGAAGGGCAGCTCGCCCTCGATGGATGCCGGCAGGCCGTGGCGGATGATCTCGAGGTCGGTCGCGCAAATGGCGACCGCGTCGATCCGCACCAGCACTTCCGCAGGTCCAGGTTCGGGGACCGGCTTCTCGACCAGGGCCAACTCCTCAGGACCGCCGAGAACCCAGGCCTTCATCGTCTTCGGGACATGGTATTGGTTGCCGACATTAGTCGAGGGCAAGTCAGCCACGGTCATTCACCCGATGTTTGCTGAATTGCCGCCGAGCGTACTGTTGGCACGTGACGGTAGCAATGCCGCGCCCCTGTGACCACGCATCCGATGCGGCTACATTGCTCCACGCAGAAGAACAGGACCGGCATGCACATCGCCACCTCCCCCGCCTTCAAGGAGAACGCCCACCGCGCCATCGCGGATGCTGGCCTGCAAAGGGCACTGGCGCGCAGCGGACCAAGCTTCATCGCACGCCGCGCCTCGGCCGTCGCCGCGCTGCCGGAATTCGAACAGCTCCGCGACATCGCGCGCGACATCAAGAACCACACGCTCGCCAACCTCGACTTCTATCTGGAGGAATGGGAGAGCAAGGTCGTCGCCGCCGGTGGACATGTGCACTGGTGCTCGACCGCCGATGAAGCACGCGCCGCCGTGCTGGACATCTGCCAGGCGGCGGGAGCGCGCACTGTCACCAAGGGCAAGTCGATGATCAGCGAAGAGCTGGACATCAACGACCACCTCGAACGCCACGGCATCACCCCGATCGAGACCGACCTTGGCGAATACATCATCCAGCTCCGCCACGAGCTGCCGAGCCACATCATCGCGCCGGCATTCCACCTGAACAAGGAAGACTGGGAAGAGAGCTTCCGCAAATCGCATACGGACCTGCCGCCCGACCGCGTGTTCCACGAACGGCGCGACATCCTGACCGAGGCGCGCACCCGCCTGCGGCAGAAGTTCCTCGCGGCCGATGTCGGCATCACGGGTGCCAATTTCCTGATCGCCGAGACCGGTAGCAGCGTCATCGTCACCAACGAGGGCAACGGCGACCTGACCCAGACCCTGCCGCGCATCCACATCGCGCTGGCCAGCGTCGAAAAGATCGTCCCGACGATCGAGGACTGCACAAGCCTGCTGCGCGTGCTGGCGCGCTCGGCCACGGGCCAGGACTTCTCCGTTTACACCACGTTCTCCACCGGAGCGCGGCGACCTGGCGATCTGGACGGCCCCGACGAGTACCATGTCGTGCTGCTGGACAACGGCCGCTCGGCGATGCTGGGCACCGAGTTCCAGGACATGCTGCGCTGCATCCGCTGCGCCGCGTGCATGAACCACTGCCCGGTGTATGGCACGGTTGGGGGACACGCGTACGGCTGGGTGTATCCCGGGCCGATGGGCGCGGTGCTGACGCCGGCGCTGATCGGCGTGGACAGGGCGGGGCACCTGCCGAATGCCTCGACGTTCTGCGGCAAGTGCGAGAGCGTCTGCCCGGTGAAGATCCCGCTGCCCAAGCTGATGCGCCACTGGCGGGAGCGCGAATTCGAGCGCCATCTCACACCCCCGGTGGTGCGGACAAATCTGGCGCTGTGGGCATTCTTCGCGCGCCGGCCGGCGCTGTATCGGCTGGCGACACGCGCGGCCGCGATGGCGCTGGGGCTGATGGGACGTAAGCGCGGACGGTTCAGCAAACTGCCGTTCGCCGGCGGCTGGACCGGCGGACGCGACCTGCCCGCGCCGGAGGGCGACACGTTCTTCGGCCGATACGCCCGCGAGCAGCGCGCGGGGCGGATACGGTGAGCAAGGACGCGATGCTCGCCGCGATCCGGCGCGGACTGCGTCGCGGCGCGCTGCCGGATGATCAGACGGCGATGCTGCGCGGACGGCTCGCGTCGCACCCTCGGCATTTGATTCCCGCGCGCAGCCGCATATCGCATGCCGAGCAGGTCGCACTGTTCGTCGCCAACGTGGAGAAGGAGTTCGGCTCGGTCGCGCGGACGCCCGATCTCGACGCTGTGCCGGAGGCCGTGGCGGACTATCTCGCCTCGCAGAACCTACCGACTGACATCGTGATGGCGCCGCATCCAGAGCTGCGGGCGGTTCCCTGGCCGTCGCGCCCGTTGCTGCGCGTGCACGAAGGACGCGCGGAGGCGTCCGACACGGTCAGTCTGCAG
Organism: Acetobacteraceae bacterium; assembly: GCA_035569235.1. Classification (GTDB taxonomy): domain Bacteria; phylum Pseudomonadota; class Alphaproteobacteria; order Acetobacterales; family Acetobacteraceae; genus JAMXLO01. Next base: position 15,252 of record DATMND010000370.1, read on the forward strand.
CACGCGTTCGCGGCCATCGCCGAGACCGGGACGCTGATGCTTCCATCGGCCCCGGAACGCCCCACGACGCTCAACCTGCTGGCGGACACCGAGATCGTGCTGCTGCATGCATCGCGTGTGGTCGGTGCCTATGAGGAGGCGTGGGACCTGCTGCGCGGCGAGATCGCTGGCATGCCGCGCAACGTCATGCTGGTGACCGGCCCTTCGCGTTCGGCCGATATCGAACAGACGCTGGAACTCGGCGCACACGGTCCGCGCCGGCTGCACGTGGTGCTGCTGGAAGACGCAACGGCATAACAAAGAAATGCCGTGCCGGCATCCTGCGCGATGCTTGCCTCGGCGAGCACGTTGCTGCTTTGTCTCGCACCATGGATAAGCCGCGCCGCTCCCGCCTGACCGAGGCCGATCATGCGGCGTGGGCAAGCTATGCCAGCCGGATAACCCCCCTGCCCGGCCGCAAACGCCCGGTCCATGTCGAGATCCCCGCGACCGCGGACGCGCCACCTGCTGGTTCACCGGCCCGCGCGCCGACGCCGCGACCACGACCAGGCGCGCACGTGCGGGGCGCGCACCCCGCGCCGACAGCGGTGACGGTCGGCACCCAGCCGGGCGGCGTGGACAATGCGACCTGGCAACGCCTCCGCACCGGCAAGCTGCGCGGCGCGAGGATACTGGACCTGCACGGCCAGACCGCGCAGCGGGCCTACCACGCGCTGGCCGCCTTCCTGCGGACGGCGCATGCGGACCGGCTCCGCTGCGTCGAGGTGGTGACCGGACGAGGCAGCCTGGAAGGTGGCGTGCTGCGGCGCGAGTTGCCGCTGTGGCTGAACCTGCCGGAGATCAGGCCGCTGGTGCTGGCCGCCTCGCATCCGCACTCGGCCAATCCGGGATCGGTGCGTCTGCTGCTGCGACGCCCGCGATGACCCCGTTTGGCGCGAGGCTACGCGCGTTGCGGGCCGAGCGGGGCGTGACCTTGCAGCGCCTGGCCGGCGAGTTGCAGGTGTCGGCCGCTTATCTGTCCGCCCTGGAGCACGGCAGGCGTGGCGCCCCGAGTGCCGGGCTGGTGCATCAGGTCAACGAGTTCTTCGGGCTGATCTGGGACGATGCAGAGGAACTGGCGCGGCTCGCGCGGCTGTCGCATCCGCGGGTGACGGTGAACACGGCGGGGCTGACGCCAGAACAGACGGCGCTGGCGAACCGTCTGGCGCAGACCATTCACCGGCTGTCGCCCGAGACGGTGGCAACGCTGCACTCGGTGCTCGATACGACAACACCGCAGCCGAAGCCTCGGCTGCGGCGGGCGGCGGGTCAGGGGCAGCGGGGCTAACCGATGTTCGCTGCAATGTTGGATGCGGCGCGGTTCGCCGTAGTTGTCACCCTCGCGAAAGCGAGAGTCCAGGCATCCACTCGGTGGTGACGTGAGTATTATATATTACACCCCGCGCGAATCGTCCGCGGGCTGCCGCCTTCGGCACATGCGCGTGGGACCTCGACAGGAAGATTTTCGCCCGTGCGCTGGCGTTGGGTAGGTCGTGCAGCGGCGAGCACGGCGTGGTGATCGGCAAGCGCGAGTTCCTGGAGCAGGAGCATGGCGCCGAGGCGCTGGCGGTGATGCGCTCGGTGAAGCAGGCGCTGGATCCGCGGGGGATTTTGAACCCGGGCAAGATGTTTTTGAATTGAGGCAGGGGTCGTAGGGCGGCGTTCCGCGACGTGGCGGCGGCGATCGCGGCGAAAGGTGTTTGAATTCCGGATCTGGGTGGATAGCGGTCATTCAGCAGTTCTGCAGTTATCGGCAAGCATGGGCGTCCCTCACGGAACGCCCGTCCCTCGCGCCTAATCTTTCGCTCTGATAATGCTGGCGTGCATCACCCTGCGTTCGTCCTCGGTGAGCCGCACCGGTCCGAGTTTGAAGTTCACGTCTGTGATCTTGCCGGTGAACGTGAACGGCACCTGGTAGTCTTTGTCGTCGACCGGCGTACGGGTATCCATGCCGATATCGAACGTCTCGTCCATGGTCATGAGGAACGGGATCGTGTGCGGGATCTTTCGGCTGGCGACTTCGACGCCGTCCACTTTCAGGATACCTGTGCCACCCTTGGCGTAACCAGGTCCATCGTAGGTGAAGTCGAACGTAATGGTGCGTTTGCCGGCGGCAAGCGGCTGCTGGCCTTCCCACCGGAATCGTTCCAGGCTCAGCAGGTTATAGAGGAAGACCGGCTTGCCCTTGAGCAGATAGAGGCCGAAGCCGCCGAACCGGCCGCCCAGCGTGACGATCATCCCCTCCGCGCCACCTTGGGGGACGTCCACCTCCGCCGCGATGGTGTAGGAACGGTTGAGAATATTCGGCGCGGCCGCGGCATCGAGCCCAGACAGGGCGCCGGAGTAGGTGAACACGTCGCGCCCGGCGGTCGCACTCGGCCGTGGCGCGAGAATGCGTGTTGCCACCGAGTTGTCGAGCGGAAAGACGTTGTACTTCTCCGCCTCGACCAGGAAGGTTTCCTGCAGCTCGCGCAGCTTCTGCGGCATGCTGGCGGCGAGGTCCTTGTTCTCCGAGTAGTCCTGCGCGATGTGGTAGAGTTCCCACGCGTAGCCGTTGAGCACCTCCGGCATCTTGGCCAGCCCCATCAGCCACGGCGGGGCAGGTGGCGTGGTCGCGGCGATCCAGCCATCGTGGTAGATGGCGCGATTGCCGAACATCTCGAAATACTGGGTGGTGCGAGCGGACGGGGCATGGGCGTTATCTTTGTCCCAGGTGTAGGTCATGCTCACGCCTTCGATCGGCTTCTGCGCGATGCCGTCCACCATCACCGGCGCCTGAATGCCGGTGGCCTCCAGGATGGTCGGCACAATGTCGATCATGTGGTGGAACTGGGTCCGAATGCCGCCGGCATCCTTGATCCGGTTGGGCCACGCCATAGCCATGCCCTGGCGCGTGCCGCCGAAATGCGAGGCCACCTGCTTCATCCACTTAAACGGCGTATCAAACGCCCAGGACCAGGCAACGGCCATGTGCGGCGTGGTCACCGGCGAGCCCCACACGTCGTAGAACTTGAGCTGTTCCGGCACCGGCACATCGATACCCTGGATTGCCGCCATATCGAACGGCGTGCCGAGGGTCGAGCCCTCGGCACTGCATCCGTTGCAAAGCCGGCATTGGTGACAACGTGCCGGTCAATCCAGAAGGCATCGACCGTCACGTCATGAGCGGGCCGCTCTTCCGGATAGTGTGCGTCCGACCCCATGCGGAATGTGCCGCCCGCTATCTGGGCCATACGGTCGGTAACACGGGTCTGCATCGCGGGAGTCATCCGCAATTCATGCGAATGATCAAGACCGCATGGCGACGCGTTCGTAAGCGTTCCTATGAACACTTCATGTCAGGAGCCTCTGTCCGTTCTCGGGCAGGTGCCTAGCCCGATGACGGCCATGGGTCGGCACGAGCCGCTGGCCCAAGTCGGGACGAACGGCCGGAATGGGTCGGAACCCGGCCGGGACTTTCTCTACTTAACGGAAAATATTCCTTGCCACCCACCCGCGCTTCGTGCCCTTATTCCGCTCATGTCCGCCGCGGCCGAAGCCTCTGATCCACCCACCCAACCGAGCCGCTCGGGACACCTCCTCTCCCTCGTCCACAAGCTCATCGACTACGGCCGCGAACTCGCCGCCACGATCCGGCGGCGCGCCTTCACCGACCCCACCGCCGTCCGATGCTGCTTCGGCACCGCCGACGTTGCGCTGATCCTCGCTCGCATCGCCCGTGGCCTGCACCGAGCCGACGCGCTGGAGGCAAGGCTCATCCGCAACGCCGACCGTCTGGATGCGACGCCCCCGCCCGCGCCGTCGCAACCCAGGCCGCGCGCACCCCGGCCGGCCGTCGCGCCCGCCACCGCCGAGACGGACCCGCGCCTCGCGCGCCTGCCCACCCCCGCGCAGATCGCCGCCGAGGTCCGCCGCCGGCCGATCGGCGCCGTCATCGCCGACATCTGTCGTGACCTCGGCATCATGCCGAGCCATCCGCTGTGGCGGGAATTGAGCCTTGTCATCATCAGACACGGCGGCAGCCTCGCCCGTCTGGTGAAGGACATCCTCGAGCAGGCGTTTCCGCTCGCGGCCGCCGCGCAGCGCCGATCGCCGGCGCCGCCCCCGCGATTCCCTGCACCAGTCCCTACAGGCCCACCCTGAACCCGTCGCAGTCCGAGCGCCCTTTTCCGCCGCCGCCGCCCTTGCGAGTGACACATCGATCGCCCCTCGTCGTCATGGTCGGCGAAGCATGCTCCGGCGAAGGCCGGGGGCCGGCCATCCACGTCTTTCCTTGCTGCGATCAGCAAAGACGTGGATGGCGGGCCTTCGCCCACCATGACGGGAGAGGCAGAGCCGGAGAGTCAACAATTTCGGCCGTTGGCATTGCGGCGCGTTCTGGACAACTATTCTAATCGGGGACGATGCCAGGTAGCTGGCGCGGCTCGCGCGGCTGTCGCATCCGCGGGTGACGGTGAACACGGCGGGGCTGACACCGGAGCAGACGGCGCTGGCCAACCGTCTGGCGCAGACCATTCACCGGCTGTCGCCCGAGACGGTGGCAACGCTGCACTCGGTGCTCGATACGACGACACGGCAGCCGAAGCCGCGGCTGCGGCGGGCGGCGGGACAGGGGCGGCGGGGGTAGCTGATATTCGCTTTACTCGTCACCCTCGCGAAAGCGAGGGTCCAGGCGTCCACTCGGTGATGACGTGAGTTCCATTGTGTGCCACGGTATGGCCGAAACACTCGAAGGTGTGCCATGAGCCAGGCCGAGATCGCCGGCAGCAACGTCGCGGCGGACACGGGGAGAGCTTCGTCAGCCTATGTGCCGACGCTCCAGCGCACGGCAGGGCAGCCGCCGCCCATCGCCGTGAACGGCGGCCTCTCCTACATGTCATTCGACCGAGGTGGCGATGCGGGAACCGCCCAGGCGATCCAGGACGCGCTTGCCGAGATCGCCGAGGGCGAGGGCCAGCGCGTTACCGACATGATCAACAAGGCGCCGCCGGGGGCCGCGATCAAGACCAAATGGGGCTTCGGGTTCCGCAAATACGAGGAGTGCCTGGACTACATACGCAGGAACAACGCCATCAGGCCGCCCGAAGGCGGCGTGGCGGTGCCGTTGCCCTATACGGTTCATGAGCGGCCGACCTGGTCCATCGTTCCGTCCAACGCTGTCTGGCATGACCCGGCACGCGCCGACGTGGCGGCGATCCTGCGCAAGAACGAGCAGGACAGCCGGAAGCGGGACCTCTGGTTCCCGCAGGTGATGCGCGACGCGCGGCGCATCGGCGAGTACTACCCGGGCCTCGCGCCCGACACCCCCGAATGCATGGACCGGCTCGGTGTCTCGCTGGCGCACCTGGAGTCAAAATGCACGAACTTCTACGATGCGGCGGAGGTGGAGCGGGTGTTCTACCCCGAGATCGAGAAGCTCCTTCTTGAATTCTTCCCGGGCGCCACCGATGCGCTGGTCTACAACCACGACGTCTTCAACAAGGACTACGCGGGCGACCGCACGGAAGATCAGGACAACAAGAACCCGGGTGTGAACGCCCGTTACGCCACCCTCGTGCACAACGACCTGAACGACAACAGCGGCCGCGTGCGCTGTCGTGAGCTGCTCACCAAAAATCTGCGGAACTTCGGCCGCGAGCAGAACTACACGGAGGAAGAGGCCGACGCAAAGATGTCGCGGCGGTTCATGTCGCTCAATCTTGCCAAGCCGATGGAGACGGTCGAGCAGTTTCCCTTCATCCTCTGCGCCTGGCCCTCCTTCGCCGACCAGCCGTACATCACCAACTACCGGATCTATGACGACCGCGTCGGCGAGACCACGCGCTTCACCTACCGTCCGGACCACGAATGGTACTGGTTTCCCCAGCAGAAGCCCAACGAGGTCTCGATGCTGAAGTGCTATGACTCGGTGACCGACGGCTCCGTCTCGCGCTATTCTTTCCACACTGCCTGTATCGACCCGACCGCGCCGGCCGACGCCCGAAACCGTAAGAACGTCGTGGTCCGGGCGTTCGTCTTCTTCTAGGGAAACAGCAAGAGGCAGCGGGCAGAGGAAGCCGGCCTCTCCCCGACCGCTTTAGGACTCGCGGCGCCGGAAATGGTTCGGTTGTTTCCCGTCAGACCCTTAGGGCCAAGCTGGCGAAGCTGACTGGTGAGGCATAAGAGTCCCGTTGCAGATCACGATGATCTCGACCATTCAATGCCGGCGGCGCGAACCAACGACCTCCCATCGCCACGCGGTCCGTCCGTCATGGCCGGGCTTGTTGTACAGCCCGGAGACATATCTGACAGGTGTTCG
>DATMND010000371.1:0-9126 GCA_035569235.1 Acetobacteraceae bacterium
AGGTTCATGACCGCCCCCCGCCCGTGGCTTCCCTGGCGTCCAGCAGCGCGGCGACGCGGTCCGGCGTGAGCGGCAGGTTGGTGGGACGGATGCCGGCCGCCTCATGGACGGCATCCATCAGCGCGGGCATGAAGCCGGCCAGCATGCCCTCGCTGGCCTCCTTGGCGCCGAACGGGCCGTTGGGGTCGATGCTCTCGACGATGAACACCTCGATGTCCGGGCTTTCCGCCATCGTCGGCACCCGGTAGTCGAGCAGGTTGGCGTGCATCATGCGGCCTTGGTCGAAGTGGGTCTCCTCCGACATCGCCTGGCCCATGCCCATCCACACCCCGCCCTGAACCTGGCCTTCCACCGCCAGCGGATTGAGCGCCCGGCCTACGTCCACCGCCACCCAGACCTTGTGGGCAGTGACCTTGCCGGTGACCTCGTCGACCGAGCATTCGACCACCTGGGCGGCGTAACAGAAGCCCATGGTGGCGCCGATGGCGCTGCCCCTGACGCGCTTGTCGCCCATGAATTCGGGCGGACTGGTGAAGGTGCCCTTGACGGTGATGGGTCCGGTATCGATCAGCGCCGCCTTGACCACCTCGGAGAACGGCAGACCCGGATCCTGGCCGGCGACCCGATAGATTTCACCCTCGCATGCCACGTCCTCGGGGTCGGCCTCCAGCTTCCTGGCCGCCGCTGCGATCAGGATGCGCTTCAGTTCGCTGGCGGCATCGATCGCGGCGTTGCCGACCATGAAGGTGACCCGCGAGGAATACGACCCGTTGTCCTTGGGGGTCAGCGCGCTGTCGGCGGAGATCACCCGGAGGCGGCTCCAGTTCACGCCCAGCGTTTCGGCCACCATCTGCGCCGCCATGGTGCTGGAGCCCTGGCCGATATCGGCAGCGCCGGTCAGCACGGTGATGCCGCCGTCGAAATCCACCCGGAGATTGACGGTGGCGTGCGGTTCGCCGGTCCAGTGCTTGGGCGTCGTGGTGCCGGAAACGAAATGCGAGCAGGCCAGGCCCAGGCCGCGACCCTTTGGCATGTTGCCGCGCCGTTCCGCCCAGCCCGAGGCCGCCATCACCTTGTCCAGGCATTCCGGCAGCCCGTAACTCATCACCCGCTGGGCGTACGCGGTCACGTAAGGGATGGTAGGCAGCAGGTTGATCCGCCGGACGGCGAAGGGATCGAGGCCCAGTTCGGCCGCCATCTCGTTCATCAATGCCTCGAATGCGGCCCGCGGATCGACGGTGCCGTGCCCGCGCTGGGCGCCGCAGGGCGGCGTGTTGGTGTAGACCCGCCAGCCGTCATGCTTGATGGCCGGGATGTCGTAGATCCCGTGCAGCAGCGCGCCGGTGTAGAGGATGGTGATGACGCCGTAGCTGGCGTAGGCACCACCGCGCTGCGTCGCCTGCAGGTGGCAGGCGGTCAGCTTGCCTTCTTTGGTCATGCCGAGCTTGATCGTCACGTCGGTCTCGGGGCGGCCGCGATGGGCGAGGAAGGTCTCTTCCCGTGTCTGCAGCAGCCGCACGGTGCCTCCCGCCTTGCGGGCCAGCAGAGCGGCAATGATCTCGAAGTTCAGGCACTCGGTGCGCGCTCCAAACCCGCCCCCGACGAAGGGCTTGGCGACCCGGATATGTGCCTCCTCCATTTCCAGGCATTTCGCCACCTTGAGGAGGACGTAGTACGGCACCTGGGTGGTGGTGTGCAGCGTCAGGTGGCCCCGTTCGGGATCGTATTCGGCCAGGGTGGCATTGGCCTCGATATGGGCATGGTTGACCTCGGCGAAATGATAGGTTCTCTCCCGCACCAGATCGGCCGCCTGGAGTCCGGCGGCGGCATCGCCGAACTCGTTGTGGACCTGGCGCAGGACGTTGCTGGGCTTCTCGGCGTGGATCGGCTCGGCGCCGGGCGCCATCGCCTTCCGGGCGTCGAAATAGGCCGGCAGCGGTTCGTATTCGACGCGAATCAGCTTGATCGCGCGGGCCGCGGTGGCCTCGTCGACCGCCGCCACCGCCGCCACCGGGTCGCCGCAATAGCGCACCTTTTCGCGGGCCAGCGGAAATTCGTTCTCGGTTATCGGCAGCACGCCGTACGGCACCGCGCAGTCGGCGCCGGTGCACACCGCCGCCACGCCCTCCAGCGCCTCGGCCAATGAGGTGTCGATGGACAGGATGCGGGCATGGGCGACCGGCGAGCGCAGCAGCCGTCCGCACAGCGCCCCGGGAGCGGGCAGATCGGCGGTGTATCGTGCCTTGCCGGTGACCTTCTCGATGCCGTCGATCAGCGGCGTGCGCACGCCCACCGAACCGATGCCCGCCTTCTTCAGCATGTGGCTGCTCACTGTGCCGCCACCCGGGCCGCCGCCGCGGCCTCCACCGATTCGATGATCTTCACATAGCCGGTGCAGCGGCACAGGTTCCCGGCCAGCGCGGCCTTGATCTCGTCGCGGCTGGGATCGGGGTTGCGACGCAGCAGCGCCTCGGCCGCCATGATCATGCCGGGGGTGCAGAACCCACACTGGGCGCCCAGCTTCTCGTGGAACTGTTGCTGCAGACGGCTCAGGCGGCCGCCCTTCGCCAGGCCCTCGATCGTCTCGACCCGCCGGCCCTGCATCTGCACCGCCAGGGTGGAGCAGGCCAGGCGCGGCTGGTTGTCCACCAGCACGGTGCACGCACCACATTCGCCGCCATCGCAGCCCTGCTTGGTGCCGGTCAGTCCCAGCGTCTCGCGCAGGTAGTCCAGCAGCAGCATGGCGTCGGGGACCAGATCCTCGCGCGGACGACCGTTGAGGGTCAGGGTCAGGATCGACTTCATCAGCGGCCTCCCACCAGATGACCGTCAGGCCGACACGACGGGCGGGTTCTGGCGCAGCATGAACCGCTGGACCTTGCCCGTCGCGGTCTTCGGCAGCTCCGCCACGAAGTGCACCCAGCGCGGATACTTGTAGGGTGCGAGCCGCGTCTTGCAGAGGCGCACCAATTCCGCCTCGATCCCGTCCGGCGCTTCGTAGTCCGCGTCCTTGGGAACGAGCCACGCTTCCGGCTTGACCAGCCCGTCCGCGTCCTCGCGGCCGACCACCGCCGCTTCCAGCACGTCCGGATGCTCGATCAGCGCCGCCTCGATCTCGATCGGGGAGCACCAAATGCCGCCCACCTTCAGCATGTCGCCACCCCGGCCGCTGTACGAGTAGGTGCCGTCCGCGTTGACACGGTAGATGTCGCCAGTGTCGAACCAGCCATCGACCGCGGTCGGCTTCGGGTTGTGCCAGTAGTATTTGGCGATCGACTGACCGCGCAGGAACAGACGCCCCGCCTCGCCCTGCGGCAGTTCGGTGCCATCCTCGTCCACCACCATCAGGTCGTAGCCCGGCACGGGCCGCCCGCTGCTGCCCGGCGTCACGTCGCCCGGACGGTTCGAGATGTACATGTGGCCGGCCTCGGTCGAGCCGATGGCGTCGAGGATTTCGATTCCGGTGAGCCTGCGCCAGGTTTGCAGGATATGCGCCGGCAGCGCCTCGCCAGCCGAGACGCAGTAGCGCACCGAGGAAAGATCCGGACGCAGGTGGGGCAGCTCGGCGTTCTGGCGGGCAAACAGCGTCGGCACGCCGAAGAACAGGGTCGGACGGAAGCGTTCGATGGCGGCGAAGGTGCTTTCCGCCGTCGGCCGGCCGGGCATCAGGACAGAAGTGCCGCCGGTCCAGAGCGGGAAGCTCATCGCGTTGCCGAGGCCGTAGGAGAAGAACAGCTTGGCCGCCGAGAAGAACACGTCGTCGGCCACGGCGCCGAGGGTCTCGACGGCGTAGAGCTGGCTGGTCAGCGCGAGGTCGCGGTGGGCATGCACCGCGCCCTTCGGCCGCCCGGTCGAGCCGGAGGAATACAGCCAGTAGCAGTCGTCGTCCGATCCCGTCGCCGCAGGCTCGAGCGCCGAAGCCGCCTCGCCCATGAAGGTCTGGAGGGTACGCCCCTCGCCCGCGGTGGGCAGCACGACTGGCGGGCGATGGCCCGCCTGGCGGACCGCCGGCTCGATCTCGGCCGCCAGTTCAGGCGTATAGATCAGGCCGGAGCAGCCGGAATCGTCGATCAGGTAGGCATAGTCGGCGGCACGCAGCAGGGTGTTGACCGGCACCGGCACGATCCCGGCCTTGATCGCACCCCAGAACAGATAGAAGAACGCCGGTCCGTCGAGCACCACCATCAGCAGCCGGCCCCCGGGCGGTATGCCGAGGCCGAGCAGCGCGTTGCCGCATCGGGCGACGCGTTCAGCCAGCGCGGCGTAGCTCACCGTCTCCGTGGCGGTGCGGATGGCGATCTTGTCGCTGCGGCCTTCGGCGAGGTGGCGGTCGATGAAGACCGCGGCGGCGTTGAAGCGCGGCGCGAATCGAAGACGGCTGACGGCCAGTCCCGGTTCGATTACGACAGTATTATCCTGCATGTTTTCCTCCCGTTCGCTCGGCAAGACGCCGGCAACGATATGGTCTGGGCATCGGAGCAAAACGGTGCTTCAATGCTGAATTGGGGTGACGAAACGGCGCGTCGTCGCGGCGGGTTCCGCACGGTGGGCGGGTCGCGTGACCCGGCCGGCACGGGGCCGTGGGGCTGTGTGCCGACGAGGGCCGGCGCCGCCATCGATCTCGATCGTCTCGCCGATGCAGGCGTTGGCAAGGAACTCGCGGGCGATGCGGTGGATGGTTTCGACCGGGATGTCGCCTATGCGCGCCGCCCAGTCGGGCGTGCAGCCGCGCACGGCATCGGCCATCGCGGTGAAGGCGGTGCGCGCCGGCGCGGCACGCTGCTGGCGGATCTCTTCGTCCGGTCCGCGCGTCACCGCCGTGGCGACGGCGAAGCGTCCTTCCAGAGCGGGACGCGCCGTCGGTGTGTCGAACGGCACCGGGGCATCGCTGCCCTCATCCCAAAGCAGCGGCTTGCCGCTGGCCGGATCGCGCAGGTAGTAGCCGTCCGGCCCGACAAGATAGGGCGCTGCGGTGCGATCGCGCAGGAACGGCAGGTCGAGCGTGGTCCGCTCGTGCTCGAACAGCAACGCATGCACGAGCGCGAGCAGGAACGCGGAATCTGTCTTCGGCTTGATCGGCACCCATTCTGCCGAACAGGCGGCGGTGGGCGACAGATGCGGCTCGATCTGCACCCGTTTCACCCCGCGGATGCGCGCGTCGGCGTGGCGGCGAACCGCGCAGACGCCGCCCGAGACCTCGACGTTGGTGCCGCAGGAAATGATGTAGCGCGTGTGGATAGTATCGGCGCAGACGGTGAAGCCGCGGTGCCAGAACTCGCCATACAGATGCTCGGAATGGACGCATTTGACGCCCTGGCCGGAGCCGAAGCTGTAGTCGATCGCGCCCCACGCGGAGAGGAAGGCGGGAAAGGTGGCCATGTAGCTCTGCGGCGTGCCGCCATGGCCGAAGGTGGCGGCCACCCGAGGCAGGCCCGCCGCGTCGAGCAGACCGCGCGCGCGGATGTCGTTGAGGCGTGCCGCGATGGTATCGAGCGCCTCGTCCCACGAGATGGCAACGAAGCCGGGATCCTCGTCGCGGCCCTTGCGCTTGTTGGTCCGCTTCATCGGCGTGAGCACGCGATGCGGATTGTAGGTCTTCTGCACCAGGCCGAACGCCTTGACGCAGACCCTGCCGAGCCCCGGATGGATGGCGGCGGCTGCGTGGCACGGGTCGATGCGGGTCGCGACGCCGTTCTCCACCCGCACCGTCATCAGGTCGGGTCCGGCGACGCAGTTGTAGCAGTAGCTCGGGACCTCGCGCACCGGCTCGAACGGTGGACCGGCTTCCGGCTCCGTCATCGTCGGGTCCCACCCTCGCCGCAAAGCCACTGTTTGGCCTTGGCGACATCGATGATGAACGAACTGGATGACAACACAGTCTGTCTCACGCACGTCCCTCCTGCCGGGGTAGGACGCGGGTGCGTCGTCCCAGGCTCTTGTCGATCGGCGCCGGCGCTTATTTCAGGAAAGGGGTACTGCTTTACCGATTTCTGACGACATCGGGTTCCCGCAGTATCCCGGCGAAGAGATTCGTGCGCATTGATCTGGATCAAAGATTCGCACCTAATTCGGGCTAAGGCAGGGACCGGAGCATTGTTTGATTGCGCACTGATCCGCGAAAAGGATGATGCATCGGCACAGGCCACTCGACGTGACGATGGGCCTGCGCCCGGCATGACGGGGTTGCACCGCCAGCCGTACCCAAGTCATGTGGCCGAACAAACAGCGCTGGACCGCGACCGCGCTTCAGGATCCTTTCGGTATCGCCTCGCGCTCACGCAGCTTGAATCGTTGGATCTTGCCGGTTGCGGTTTTCGGCAGGTCGTCCACGAACTCGATGATCCGCGGATATTTGTAGGGAGCAAGCCGATCCTTCACGAATGCCTTGAGGTCGGCGTCGCTCGTGTGCATGCCTGGCTTCAGCACGACGAAGGCCTTGGTCTTGGGAAGGCCCTCATGATCGAGCACGCCGATGACCGCGGCCTCCAGCACGGCGGGATGCTGCGCCAGCGTGGCCTCGACTTCGAACGGGGAAACATAAATGCCGCTGACCTTGAGCATGTCGTCGCTTCGGCCGGCGTAGGTGAAACTGCCATCGGCATTGCGCACGTATTTGTCGCCGCTTTTGGTCCAGGCGCCCAGGAACGTCTCGCGCGACTTTTCGCGGTTGCCCCAGTACATGATCGCCGCGCTGGGACCTTGGATGTAGAGATCGCCGGTCTCGCCGTCGGCCACCGGCGTTCCATCTTCGCCCCGCAGTTCGACGCTGTAGCCTGGAACCGGCCAGCCGGTGGTGCCGTAGCGAACCTGCCCCGGACAGTTGGACAGGAAGATGTGCAGCATCTCGGTGGAACCGATCCCATCGATGATGTCACAGCCAAAATGTGTTAGGAAACGCTCCCCCAACTCGCCCGGTAACGCCTCGCCCGCAGAAGAACAAAGGCGCAGCGACACGTCCTGCCGTGCGGGGAGATCAGGCGCGGCAAGCATGCCGGCGTAGCCGGTTGGAGCGCCAAAGAACATGGTGGGCCGCGTATCGCCGATCTCGCCGCGCCAGCGCCTGAACGTGGCACTTGGCGTCGCCCGCTCGGCCATCAGTATCGTGGTGGCGCCGGCGCTCAACGGAAAGCTCAGTGCGTTGCCGAGGCCGTAGGCGAAGAACAACTTGGCGGCGGAGAAGCAGACATCGGCTTCGGCCAGACCCAGCACCGGCGTGCCGTACAGTTCCGCCGTCCAGTACGGGTTGGCGTGGCTGTGCAGCGCGCCTTTCGGGCTGCCGGTGGAGCCTGAGGAATAGAGCCAGAAGCCAGGGTCGTCGGGGCCGGTATCGGCGGGCGCCGGCAATGGCTCGTGCCCGGCGAGCAGCAGGTTGAGCGGGACCATGCCCTCCGCAAGCGAGGCTTCGGGCTGCGACACGATGACAGTCTTCACCTCGTGGCCGCCCATCGCATCGGCCGCCGCCATGGCCTGTTGCAACACTGGCAGCAGCGCCGCCGAGACCAACGCCGCCTGCGCACGGCTGTGCCGCAGCATGTAGGCGTAGTCCTCGGCTGTCAAAAGCGTGTTGACGGCAACCGGCACAATCCCGGCATACATCGCACCGAGAAAACTGACCGGCCAGTCTATACAATCGTGCATCAGCAACAGAACACGCTCTTCGCGACGCACGCCGGAGGCGAGCAACGCAGCGGCCGCGCGTCGGATGTTCGCGGCCAATGTGCCATAGCTTATGGTGCCTCGGTCGTCGATGTAGGCCAACTTCGACGCACGGCCTGCGTTGCGCTCCATGAGGTGCTGCGCGAAGTTGAAGCGTGGGCCAGGGGCCTGGGGTGTCACCGTTGTTGTCCTCGATGCCTGGTTGCGTCAGCGCAAGCCACGTTTCTGGCCGCAGAGCGACGCGTCATTCCGAATTGACCGGCGGATCGGCATCGTCGTCCCAGTCCGCCACGTCGGGAGCGAATTCTTCCAACCATTGATCGACCCACATCACATGGCTGCGCTCGTCCCGGGCCATCTCCGCGGCGAGTGCGGCGACTTCGGGATCGGTCGCCGCGCCGGCGATTGCCTCGAAGTACAGCACCGCGCGTTCCTCGTTGAATCGCGCCAGCAACAGGGCTTGCCGCGGCGTCATCAGATAATGCGCGTCCTCAAAAGCCGCCGCTTCCGGACCGTCGGGACTTGTCCACCTGAAGTTGGCCGGGGCGCCGGCGGCGCCCGCCTTGTCGGCACGGCGTGCGATCTCGCTGTGATGCTCGGCTTCGACCGCCGCCATCTTGTGGAAGATCGCGGCGATCTCGGCGTTGTTGTGCACCTCCATCTGATCGGCCAGCAGTGCGTAGCGCTCGGCGGCCTCAACCTCGATGGCAAGCGCCTGCGCAAAAAACGCAGCGATGGTGTCAAACGCCGGCACTTCGCCCGGTCGCGCGGCATCGGTCATACCGTGAACTCCGATTCCAGGTGGGACGGAGCGAAATTCGTCTTTGGCGAGGGCTGGTAGGGCTCGCGTCTGCCGCGATAAAGCACACCGACGTTGAAGCCGTCATCGGTCATCAGGCGGCGGGCGGCACGGGCCGGATCGTCGGTCTCCGGCACGATCGCCGGATGGACGAGATCCTTCCAGCCGCGCTGCTGGTCCGGCCGGAAGGTGACGCAGGGGCTCAGGATCTGCACGAAGGAAAATCCCGGCGTGCGGACTGCCTCGACGATCAGCCTGGCGCAACCGCCGATGTCACCCGAGAAGCCGCGTGCGATGAAGTTGGCCCCGGATGCCAGCGCGATGACCAGCGGATGGAATGGGCTGAGGCCGGTACCGCCCGGCGCGATGGCGGTTTCCCAGTCGGGCTCGGTCGTCGGCGAAGGCTGGCCCTTGGTCATGCCGTAGATGCGATTGTCCATAACAATGTAGGTAAGATCGATGTTGCGCCGGCAGGCGTGCATGAAGTGGTTGCCGCCGATCGAGAACCCGTCGCCGTCGCCGCTGGCGACCAGGACGGTCAGATCCGGACGCGCCACCTTGAGGCCGGTCGCCAATGCCAGCGAACGGCCATGAACGCCGTGGAAGCCGTAACAGTTGGTATAGGCCGGGATGCGTGACGAGCAGCCGATGCCCGAGATGACCGCGACCTG
>DATMND010000372.1:0-2627 GCA_035569235.1 Acetobacteraceae bacterium
ACGTCATTCATCTTTTGAACGACTATTTCGACGCGATGTCGGAGCCGATTGCCCGACATGGTGGAGAAATACTGAAGTTCATCGGTGACGGTCTGCTCGCCATTTTTCCACTCAGCCAGCCGGCGGCGTGCGCCAATCTGCTGCGAGCGGTCGCTGAAGCCCGTCAGGCCTTGGTTGTCCAGAACGAGAAGAACAGCGAAACTGGTCGTGCGCCGCTGAATTACGGCATCGGCGTCCACGTCGGAGATGTCATGTACGGCAATATCGGGTCACGCACTCGGCTTGACTTCACCGTCATCGGTCCCGCGGTCAACATGGCTTCGCGTCTCGAAGCCCTCACTAAGCAATTGGGGAAAACGGTGCTGCTGTCGCGCGCGTTCGCTGATTTCGTCGAAAGCGATTTCGATCTCGAACGCGTCGGCGAATATCCGGTGCGGGGCTTCAGCGACCCAATCGAGCTGTTTGCGTATCACGGCTGAATGCTGGTCTATCGCAGGGGGCCCAAGCGCCTCCGATACGTGAACCGAAAATCTCAACCCGAGCTGATGACGAATTGATCGGCTGCCGCGCCGTCGCATGACCTGCGGCGGCAGGGCTGACCCGCGCGGCCGCCAGGTAGGCAAGGCGTGCGGTCGACGCTTCGCTGGGCGGTGCGCCTGTGGTATCCTCCCCATCATGGATGCAGCATCTCTTCTCGCCCGCATTGCCTCCGAGCCCGGAAAAATGGGGGGCAAGCCCGTAATCCGTGGCCGTCGCATCACGCCCGCGATGGTCCTGACCATGCTTGCCAATGGCGCCAGCCGGGAAGCGGTCCTTGAAGCCTATCCGGTGCTCGAACCGGAGGACATCGACGCGTGCCTGCTCTATGCCGCGCGCTTGAGCGAAGCCGCGGCGGCCGAAGGCTTTACGATCGCCGCCGAATAGAGTGCGCGTCCGCGCGGATTCGAACATCGTAGGACCGGCTGTGCGCGCCATGCGAGATGCTGGTCACGATGTTGTCTATATCGGCGAGCGCGCGCGGGACCCTGGCGACGAGGCGTTGCTGGCCGAAGCCGCTGCGGACAGGCGTATCTTCGTGACAAAGGACCATGACATCGGTGCCTTAGTCCATCGCGATCGGCGTCCGCATTGCGGCGTCCTGCTCTTGGATGATCTGGGTGATGCAGCGGCGGAGACAGGCTTGATCCTCTCGGTACTCGCCACGCAAAGTGACCGACTGAATAGCAGCGCTTTTCTCAGAGTGAGCGCAGCTGGTGTCCGCGAGTCACGCGGCGAACTCGAATAGCTCTGCTCTCTCTTCCGCGCATTGCGAGCGCGCTGCCAACCACGCTTCAGTATGCGCAGCCTTGCCCCGAGACGGCCGCGCACGCCCAGACTTTCGAGTGTCGCGGTCCAAGCCAGCCCGAGTAACACGGCATAACACACCGTCCCACGTGTTATTTCTCGCCTTGCCGGGGCCGCAGTTATTTGTGCGCCGCGCTAGCCTTGCAGATTCAAACCGGGGGACGGCTGACTTGTTCTGCAGATACCTGGAAGGCCCCTAAACCAGTGACATCCGCCCCTATGACTGCGTGAGTTCCGCGAAGGGCGTCCGTCCCGTTGTTGACATAACGAGCGTCGTCGCCCTGGTTCCCCTTCAACGCCAGGGCGCAGTCACCGCCCTGATCGACGATCTGCCTGGCCGTTCCAGCAAGAGCAGCTTGCGCGCAAAGTAGTCCGGCATTGCGCGAAGCTTGTAGCGATGCCCTGGGTACCCTACATCATACGATCCTATATCGGTGTCTGCACGCAGGGTGCCGCCGATTTGCACATTCGTGACCTTGCAATCACAGTACCGATGTCGATCGTGGCTTCCACCAACCCGACAGAGCCACGCCAGGGACATCACGTATGAATCTCATGGCCAGGCAGTGGTCGGCGTTGGCTTTACGCATATGCTTGCTCGGCTTGATGCTGCTCTGGCCACGCGCCGGCCAGGACGCCTCACGTCCCGCCGCTGAGGCTGCCAACGGTATGGTCGTTTCGGCACATCGCCTCGCCTCCGAGGCCGGCATGGTAATATTGCAACAGGGCGGCAACGCGATCGATGCGGCGGTCGCCATCGGCTATGCCGAAGCGGTGGTGAACCCGTGTTGCGGTAATGTCGGTGGCGGTGGGTTCCTGGTTGCACACCTCAAGGACGGCGGCAACGTCTTCCTCAACTTCCGCGAAACCGCACCGGCCGCTGCAACCCGCGACATGTATCTGGATGAGCAGGGCAACGTGGCGCATGGCGCCAGCCTTTATGGCTGGCGTGCAGTGGCGGTGCCCGGCACAGTGATGGGCCTCGATACCGCGTTGATACAATACGGTACACTGCCGCGATCGGTGGTAATGGCGCCTGCGATACGTCTGGCACGGGAAGGATTTGAACTGACCCGGTACGATACTGACATATTGCAACGTGGCACGGCACAGTTTCGCCGCGATGGCAACGCTGCGCGTATCTTCTTGCATCCCGACGGATCGCCCCTGCAACCGGGCGAGCGTCTGGTGCAGCCCGGGCTCGCCGCAACGCTCGCATCGATCGCCGCGGACGGACCACGGGCATTCTATCGCGGCCGCATCGCGGAAGCCGTCGAGACGGC
>DATMND010000373.1:0-11304 GCA_035569235.1 Acetobacteraceae bacterium
CCGCGACCTGGATTTTGCGCTGCTGAACGCGGGCCACGCAGCACTGAATCTGGCAGGATTTTCGGTGCTGCTGCTGGTGCCGTTCTATCTCAGCCGCTTCGGCGGATTGTCGGCGCACGCGACCGGCCTGCTGCTCGCCGCATCGCCGGCCGGCACGGCGCTGGCTGCTCCGCTTGCCGCGCGGCTTGCATCCCGGATACCGCCGCGCCTGCTCGCGGTGATCGGGGCCGGCGCCATGGCGACGGGACAGGTCCTGATCGGCACCGCAGAGCCCGAACCGAACATCCCGGTGTTAGCCGGGGCGATGCTGCTGCAGGGTTTCGGCGTCGGTCTGTTCCAGGTGGCGTACTTCGATATCGTCACAAACGCCATCCCGCGCGCTGACCGCGGTGTTGCCGGAAGCCTTGTGATGATGACGCGAACGATCGGCACTGTGACCGGCGCGACGCTGCTGATGCTGGTTTTCCAGACCCTCCAGGGCCGTTCGCTGGCCGTTGGCGGCGGGGCGGCGGGCGCGTTTCTCGACGGTTTCGCCGGGACGTTCCGCCTCGCCGCCCTTCTGCCGGCCGGAGTGGTCCTGCTCGGCGTCGCACGCGGCTGGGCGCGTCTGTCGCGGCCTCGTGGTTGATGAACAGTCCGCGAGATCGCAGATCAGTCCTGAGTTAGCCAAGGGCAGTTAGTCATGAAGACCGTCAACGAGCACGAGGCGAAGAGCACCCTGTCCGCGCTCCTTGCAGAGGTGGAGCATGGCGAGGAGGTCACGATCGCCCGCAACGGCCAGCCGATCGCGAAGCTTGTTCGCATAACGAAGCCGCAAGCTCGCAGTCCCGGGGTCCTGCATACTGCGCCGGGTTGGCAGGACTTTGTCTACGATCCGGCTCTGTTCGCACCACTCGCTGATGCCGAATTGGCCGAAGAAGGCTGGGAGTGACCACGGGTGATCTCGCCGATGCCTGTGCGCTGATTGTCTTCCTCGCCGCCGAGGACCCTGAGCGCCAGATGCCGAATGCGGCACCGTTCATGCGCGGTGGCGACGTGTAGGTCTCGCCGATCACAGTGTGGGAGATTACCCGCAAGGTCGCACAGGGCAAGCTGCCTGCCGTCTTGGGGGATTTTCCCTCGCTGAGCCTGCTGTTGCGGGCACAGGGTTTCACAGCGCGACCGCTTGCCTGGAATGAGGCAGAGCAAGCCAACCGCCTACCGCCGCTGCACAAGGACCCGTTGGACCGCATGCTGATCTCCACTGCGATCCGCCATGACCTGACGATCATCACCGATGATGCGGTTTTCGCGCAGCATGGGGTTTGGACGATCTGGTAAAGCTGCGTCTCATGCGGACGCTGCCACCGCCGGCTGGATATCTGTCTCGGCGAAGTCGTTGCCTTTGTATAGCAATGGCAGATTCCGCACCTTCGCCAAGGCGTACGAGAACACATCGCCGAAATTCAGCCGGGCCGGATGGCCGCTGCCCTTGCCGAAGGCGATGAAGGCGCCGTAAGCCGCGTGCATGTCGGCCACGCCAGGAGGGACAATCTCGAACATGGGGAGATTGAGGATATCCTCCACGAAAACCACGGCACGGGCCCCTCGCCGCCCATGGACGACCATCTTGACCTCGATGACCGAGACGGTGCTGATCAGTGCCTTACCCACACGCTGAATGGCGTTCCGGAACGCCGCACGCTCCGGTTCATTCAGTATGATAGCAACGATCGCCGAGGTATCCACCGCGATCATCTCGGCAGGCCGTACTCGTCCCAATCAAGGGGATCCGACGGTGCCGGCAGGTCAGGAACTCGGTCGAGCTGATCCAAAATCGCGTCCATCCGGCGCCACGCATCCTGGCCGCCAGCGGACTGCGGACGTACCTGCCGATCCGCCGCAGGATTTACAGCGGGCGCGCTCGTTTGCGTCCAGTTGGGTGGCGCAATGACGGGTGCGGGAGCCCTGTCACTCATGCCGCCGGCACCACAGGGTGGCGGCATGGGCCGAAATGGTGGGAGTGCGCCGAGGTCGATGCCGAGTTCCTCAAGGGTCGTATACCAAACAGGATAGCGTAAATGCCCGGACTTTCCCCAGATGTTCGGCAGGTTACACTCGATGTATTCGCTGATCTTTATCAGCCAGCGATCATGCCGCTCGGGCGACTGGACCACATCGGAAATGCGGCCGATCAGGAACGCCGCGCCGTGCGGTGCAGTCGGCGCCCCGAAGTCGGCGTTGTGCCGATTCTGCGTGCAGACGAGATATTCGCACTGACGCGCGCGTTCCGCATCCAGACGCCAGTCACGTGAACCCCCATCGCCCAGAATCCACTCAAGCGGCCTTGCCGTAAGGGTCACGAGGGCGGCGTGAGGCATTCGTGCAATCCATGAATTGCTGCGACCGAACAACTATCAGAAATCTTGAGATGTTGTCAACCAAAATAGCCGGATGTTATCAGCCAAGTTCAGCATGTCCTGACGTCACACATCCACCTCTTCCACCGTCCTTGCCCGCTCCTGGATGAACGCGAACCGCAGCTCCGGCCGCCGTCCCATCAAACTTTCCACCAGAACATTCGTCTTGGCCCGGTCCTCCGCCAGCGCCACCACCTTCAGCAGCGTCCGCTTCGCCGGGTCCATCGTGGTCTCCTTGAGCTGCGACGGAGGCATCTCCCCCAAGCCCTTGAATCGGCTCACCTCAACCTTCGCGCCCGCCTTGAATTCTTGCTTCGTCTTCGTCTCGCGATCCGCGTCGTTCATCGCGTAGACCGACTTCGCGCCCTGGGTCAGGCGATACAGCGGCGGCTGCGCCAGGTAGATGTGCCCATGCCGAACCAGTTCCGGCAACTCGCGGTAGAAGAAGGTGATCAGCAGTGACGCGATATGCGCGCCGTCAACATCCGCGTCCGTCATGATGATCACGCGGCCGTAACGCAGCTTCGTACGATCGAACCGGTCGCCGACGCCGCAGCCAAGCGCCTCGATCAGGTCCTTCAGCTCCTGGTTCTGCCGCAGCTTGTCGGCCGATGCGCTCGCCACGTTGAGGATCTTGCCCCGCAACGGCAGCACCGCCTGGGTTTCCCGGTTGCGCGCCTGCTTGGCCGAGCCGCCGGCGGAATCGCCCTCCACCAGGAAAATCTCGGTTTCCGCGGCATTTTCCCGCGTGCAGTCGGTGAGCTTGCCGGGCAGCCGCAGCCGCCGCGTCGCGGATTTCCGGGAAATGTCCTTGCTTTCCCGCCGCCGCAGCCGCTCCTCGGCCCGGTCGATAACGAAGGCCAGCAGGTTGTCGGCCTGCGCGGGGTCGCCGGCCAGCCAGTGGTCGAAGCGGTCGCGCAGCGCGGTCTCGACCAGGCGCGCCGCCTCGTTGCTGGTGAGCTTCTCCTTGGTCTGGCCCTGGAACTGCGGATCGCGCAGGAACACCGAGAGCTTGGCCGCCATCGGGCCCAGCAGGTCCTCGGCCACCACCTGCGCGGCCCGCCGATTCCCCTTCTGCTCGCCCCAGGCACGCAGGCCCTTCACCAGCGCGGCACGGAAGCCCGCCTCGTGCGTGCCGCCCTGCGTGGTGGGTATCGTGTTGCAGTAGGAGTGCAGAAACCCCTCGCCCTCCTCCAACCATGCAGCGGCCCATTCCAACCGGCCGGCGGCCTCGCCATCGGGGCTTGCCGGGAGGTCGCCCTCGCCGGTCCATAGCTGCGGCAGGACGCGCGGGGTCTCGCCGATCTCTGCCTCCAGGCTGTCGCGCAGCCCGCCCGGGAAATGCAGCACCGCCTCGGCCGGTGTGTCGTCCTTTGCGCCGCGCAACAGGGACGGATCGCACGCCCAGCGGATCTGCACGCCGCGGAACAGGTATGCCTTGGAGCGGCAGAGCCGGTAGAGCCGCGCCGGGCTGAAGCCGACGCCGCCGAACACCTTCGGATCCGGCTTGAAACGGATCGAGGTGCCCCGCCGGTTGTGGACCGGCCCGGCGTTGATCAGCTTCGTCGTAGGCTTGCCGCGGGCGTAGCTCTGCTTCCACAGCACGCGATCACGGGCGACCTCCACCTCCATGGCCTCGGACAGCGCGTTGACCACCGAGCTGCCGACGCCATGCAGGCCGCCCGAGGTGGAGTAGGCCTTGCCCCCGAACTTGCCGCCCGAATGCAGCGTGGTCATGATCACTTCCAACGCACTGAGATGCTTGAATTTCGGATGCGGGTCCACCGGAATGCCACGGCCATTATCGCGCACCGTCAGCCAGTTGCCCGATTCCAGGGTCACCTCGATGAAGCCCGCATGCCCGGCCACCGCCTCGTCCATCGCGTTGTCGAGCATTTCCGCAGCCAGATGATGCAGCGCCGTCTCGTCGGTGCCGCCGATATACATGCCGGGCCGGCGGCGAACAGGTTCCAGCCCTTCCAGGACCTCGATATCCTTGGCGGAGTAGCCGTCCGCGCCGTTGCGCCCACTCTTGTTTTGGCGCGCGTCGAATAGGTCGTTCATGCTGTGTTCTCAAACTCCAGACCGCACCCTAGCCGGACGAAGGGAGTCCGAGCAACCGGTGCTTGGCAGTCCGGATGGGTGGAACTGAAGGGGGACGACAGCGCACTGTAGTATTGGCGTGCGGCCGCCAATCGCAATGAAAGCCGGGTCAAATCCCAGGATCGATGCGCGCCCTCGCGTCCGCGCGAGCACCCGCGCACGCCGGAATCTTCGCCGCGCGGTGTCGTGCCGGGCGCTCTGTTGACTCTCCAACTGTGTTCTCACCGTCATGGCCATCTCTCCGGTCTGCCGTTCCCCCGTCATAGCGGGCGAAGCATGTCCGGGCGAACCATGGGCGCCGTGGCGAACCGGGCTACGGCAGGTGCCTGCGCGTCCACTGTGTTGCCGATCGTGCGACAGATCGAGGCGGCCGCGGCGACAACCCACCGGCGATTGCAGCCGCCCGCAACGCCCCGGGCATCCGCACCTTGCGTGGCGGGGCTTGGCACGACGGCACGGTGCGAAATCTGTTGGCGGGCTCCAATACGGCTCGATCATAAGCCCTGCTGCCGGGACCGAGGCGCGGTTCACACGGATTGTTGCTTAGGCGTTCTGTCCCGCACAACCATCTGTGAGGTGCTAGACCGCAATGACCATGGCGCAGCCGCGCTCTCGCCCAGTGCACAGAACCTTCCCCATCCGCTCTGCAACGGCAGGCGGCGCGGATTTCAACGACTTCAAGCAGGATTTCAGCCATGTCCCAGACCACATCCCTCCCCGCGTTCAGCGGCATCGTCGCATTCGGCGACAGCCTGTCCGACGCCGGCAACCTTTCGATCACCACCACGGCCACGTTTTCCACCGAACCGGTGTCACCGCCCTATTTTCAGGAAAACTATGGTCTGATCAGCGGCAACGTCTTCAGCAACGGGCCGACCTGGGTGCAGAACCTCTCCATCGCGCTTGGCCTCGGGACGCTCAAGCCGAGCCTGATCGGGGGTACGGACTTCGCCTTTGGCGGCGCCGAAACCGGGACAACGCCGCAGAACGCGGGCGACCCGCAGATCCAGACGGTCTCGCTGCCGGCGCAATTCACACAGTTCCAAGCGGCTGTGCCGAACGCATCCGCGACCGCGCTCTACACGCTGTCGATCGGGTCGAACGACGTGCTCGATATTCTCGCCAATCCCGGCCTGACCACGCAGCAGCAGACCACCGACGTGAACGACGCCGTCGCCAACGAGATTTCCTTTGTAAAGCAGCTCGCCGCGGATGGCGCGATGAACCTGCTGGTGCTCGATGTGCCCGATCTTGGCAAGACGCCGGACGTCACCCAAGGGCTGGTCAACGGCAGTAACACGCCCTCGGCCGCGCTCACCGCCGAGGCCTCGCAGCTTGCCAGAGAGTACAACACAGCTCTCACCAGCCAGCTCGCCACCATTCCGGTGATCAACGTGCATGTCGTCGACGCCTTCCAGATGCTCAACAATGCTGTCGCCGATCCGGCGGCCTTTGGGCTGACGAATGTCACCTCACCGGTGTGGAGCGGCAACTTTACCAGCGCCAGCAGCGGCACGCTCGCGGCTACGGGCGCCGCCGCGCAGGACCAATTCCTGTTCTGGGATCATCTGCATCCGACCGAGACCGGCCATCAGGCAATCGCCGACGCGGCAGAGCAGCAACTTAGCGGTATGCCTCCACTGGTCATCGGAGATGTCACGACGGGCCAGCCAGTGACGGCATTTGGGCAGCCCTACACTGGCCCGGTCAGCGATCTGCAGCAGCAATACATCAACGTCACCACCGACAACCTGAATATCATCGCCACGACACCCAATTGGTTTATCCACAGTGGCGGCGGCGAAGATGCCATCGCGGCGAGCAGCGGTACAAACGTACTCGACGGTGGCACCAGTTCGAACTTCCTGACCGGCGGCAGCGGGGCAGACACCTTCTTCGTGGATGATCGCGGTCCAACGGCTGATCTTTGGAGCACCGTCGTTGGCTTCCACGCCGGCGATGCTGCAACGATCTGGGGCGTCACTCCGCAGGACTTCGGCGTCGCTTTTGCCGATGGACAGGGGGCGGCGGGTTTCACTGGCTTGACGTTGCATGCCACGGCAACCGGCAAGCCGACGGCATCGCTGACACTGGCCGGCTTCACCCAGGCTGACATGACCAGCGGCCGGCTATCTGTCAGCTTCGGCACGGATTCCGCCAGTGGCAGCGCGTTCATGTTTGTGCACGCGAACAGTTGACCATTGGCGGCAATCGCCCCAGCGCCATGCGCCTTCGCGGCGAACCGCAGTTGGCAGACGCTACGCCAGCTCGAAGACGACGTTGGTATCGAGAAGGATCATGCGTCGAAGGTCGGCGGCTCGCGCATCGGTTCGCGGGGCACCTCCGGCAAGTCAAAACCACCGAAGGGCTTGAACAGGGCGTTGATCGCCATGCCAAGGTTCTTTGGCCCCTGCGGCTCCTGATTGAGCGACAACCGCGGAATGTCGCGCGCCTCGTCCTCCCTCGAGCGGCCGTGAACCGCCGACAGGGCAAGGGTGGCCAAATCAGGAAGCGCAACGAAGCTCGGTCACGGTTTCCACCGTCCAGACTTGCGTGCCGCAAGCAGAAGCCCCGCCCGGTCCAGCCAACCTTCCAGGAAGTGCCCGCCTCGCCGTCTAACCCATTGATTTCGATGGTAGCGGCGGGCGGATTTGAACCACCGACCAAGGGATTATGATTCCCCTGCTCTACCGCTGAGCTACGCCGCCATCCGATCCGCGAGGCGGCGGAAATAGCCCCGCGTTCCCCACCGCGTCAACCACCGCCGTTGCGTCCGGGCGTCGGATGAAGCCGCCTCCCAGCACACGCATACCCTCATAAAACACACATGCCTGCCCCGGCGCCGGCAGCGCCGCTGCATCGAGCCGCACGGCCGCACCCCAGGATATCGCCTCTACCGTCGCCGGCTGCGGTAACTCGCGTGCGCGCAGCTTGACCTGGCAGGCCAGCGGCCCGGCTGGCGGCGGCACCAGCCAATTCACCTCGTGTAGGCAGACGTCGCGCGTGCCGGCATCGCGCGGGCCCACGATCACGCGGCGCTTCCCGGGTTCCAGCGCCACGACCACCTGCCGGCTGCCCCGATCCACGGCAGCAGCACCGAGCCGCTTGCCCTGCCCCACGGTGTAGCGGGCGATGCCGTCATGCCGGCCCAACACGCGTCCTTCCCGGCTGACGATCTCGCCCGGCTCGCCGGCATCGGGCCGCAGCCGGAGGACGGTATCGGCATAGTGGCCAGATGTGACGAAGCAGATGTCCTGACTGTCCGGCTTGCCTGCGACCGGCAGGCCAAGGCGCTCGGCCTCGGCGCGCACTGCCCCCTTGTCCGCCATCACGCCCAACGGGAACAGCGCGTAGCTGAGCTGATCCCGCGTGGTGGCGAACAGGAACCAGCTCTGATCGCGGGCAAGGTCAACGGCGCGATGCAGTTCCGGACCGGCCGGGCCGTCGATGCGGCGCACGTAATGTCCGGTCGCCAGACGCTCCGCTCCGAGCCCGCGGGCCAGCGCCGTCAGGTCGGTGAACTTCACCGTCTGGTTGCAGCGCACGCACGGCACCGGCGTTTCGCCCGCCGCGTAGCCGGCCGCGAAATCGCCAATCACCGCATCGGCAAAGCGCTGCTCGGCGTCGATTACATAGTGCGGAATGCCGAGGTGGTCCGCCACGCGGCGCGCATCATGGATGTCCTGCCCGGCGCAGCAGGCTCCCTTGCGCCCAGCCGCCGCACCCTGATCGTAAAGCTGCAGCGTGACGCCGACCACCTCGTGGCCCGCCTCATGCAGCAGCCCGGCGACCGTGCTGCTGTCCACGCCGCCCGACATGGCAACCACTATGCGCATCGGCGCTATTCGTTCAGCAGGTTGCGGGTGCCCGCGGGCAGCTTCACCACCAGCCCGTCCAGCGCCTCGGTGATGACGATCTGGCAGCCGAGCCGCGACGTCTCGGTCAACCCGAATGCCAGATCTAGCATGTCCTCCTCGTCCTCGGTCGGTTCGGCCAACTTGCGGAACCAGGCGGCGTCAACGATCACGTGGCAGGTCGAGCAGGCAAGGGACCCCTCGCATGCGCCCTCGATGTCAACATCATGCTTGTGCGCGATCTCCAGCACCGAGAGCCCGAGCGGTGCCTCGACTTCGCGGCGCGTGCCGTCGCGCTCGATGAAGGTCATCTTCGGCATCTGGGCAATGGATTCCGTTCAGGCCTGGGCAAACCGTTCGACACTGGGGGCCGGCGCCCCCGCGTGCGCCGCGACCAGCGCCGCCGCCGCATAGTCGATGTCGGCGGCCGAGGTAAAGCGTCCCATCCCGATGCGCAAGGTGCGCGCGGCCGCATCGTCCGTAAGGCCGATGGCGCGCAGTACGTAGGACGGCTCGATCGCGGCGGACGAGCAGGCCGAGCCGGTGGACACGCAAAGGTCCGGCACGCGCGCCATGAGGTCGTTGGCCGTCGCACCTGGAAAAGTCAGGTTCAGGTTGCCGGGAATCCGCGCCCGCTCGCTGCCGTTGACCACAATATCGGGCAGGGCCTCGCGCAGCCGATCCAGCAGTCGCTCGCGCAGCGCGGCCAGCCGCTTCGCCTCCTCAGCCATTTCCGCCTGGGCCACGCGGCATGCCTCGCCAAGCCCGACGACCAGCGGCGCGGGCAATGTGCCTGACCGAAGGCCGCGCTCCTGGCCGCCACCGGAGAACAGCGGCGCCAGCCTTACACGTGGCCGGCGTCGGACGTAGAGCGCTCCGACCCCCTTCGGCCCATAGATCTTGTGGCCGCTGATCGAGGCCAGATCGACCTTCCAACCCGTCACGTCCAGCGGGGTCTTCCCCACGGCCTGCGCCACATCGGTATGGAACAGTGCGCCCGCCTGCTTGGCGATCGCGGCCAGCGCCGGAATGTCCTGTATCACCCCGATCTCGTTGTTCACCGCCATGACGCTGACCAGAAGGGACGGCACAGTCAGCGCCTCACGCAACGCATCGGGATCCAGCAGCCCATCGGGACGGACGGCAAGAAAGACCGGCTCGAAGCCCTCCGCGGCAAGATCACCCACCGATTCGAGGACGCATTTGTGCTCGGTGGCCACGGTCACGATCCGCCGGCGCTCGTTACCGGAGCGCAGCGCGTGGCGGGCCGCGCCCTTGATGGCGATGTTGTTGCTCTCGGTTGCGCCGGAGGTGAACACGAGTTCCTTGGCATCGGCGCCGATCAGTGCAGCGACGCGCCCGCGTGCATCCTCCACCGCGGCCTCGGCTTCGGTTCCCATCACATGCTCGACGCTGTGCGGGTTGCCGTAGTGCTCCGTGAACCACGGCAGCATCGCCGAGACGACCCGCGGATCGCAGCGGGTGGTCGCCTGGTTGTCGAGATAGACCGGGCGGTTGGGGCGCGGGGGCGGATCGGTACTGGTCATACGGACAATGTGGGTTCAGGCGGCGCGGGACGCCAGCGCATCGCGCAGCCGATCCGCCATGCGCGGGTATGCGGCGGCGAAGGCGTCCACATGGTCACCGGTGGCGTTCCAGGGCAGCGAGACGCGGATGGCCTGACCGGCGAGCGGGCCCAGCCCCATCGCGGTCAGGACGTGGCTGGTTGTCACCTTGCCGGAGCTGCAGGCAGCCCCGGCACTCACCGCAAGCCCGTCGAGATCGAGCGCGATCACCTGGGCATCGGCCCGCACGCCGGGCAGGGCAAGGCAAGTCGTATTGGCCAGCCGCGTGGCACCCCCACCGCAGACGACCGCGCCGTGCGCCTTTGCCGCCGCCTCGATCGCATCGCGCAGGAGCCCCAGATGGGAAACGTCGCCCGCCACGGAGGCTGCGGCAGCAAAGCCGGCGATGGCGGGCAACGGTGGGGTACCGCCGCGCCGCCCTCGCTCCTGGCCCCCGCCCGCGATGAGTGGCGCGATCGCCGAGACCTCCGGCGCCAGCAGCAACGCCCCGGCTCCTTGCGGGCCGCCGAGCTTGTGCGACGACACGGCCACGCTGTGTGCGCCGAGGCCGGCGAGGCTGACCGCCATCCGTCCGGCCGCCTGAGCGGCATCGACATGCAGCAAGGCGCCGTGGCGGCGGCACAGGACGGCCGCCGCCTCAACCGGCTGGATGGTCCCCGTTTCGTTGTTCGCCAGCATCAGGCAGACCAGCGCCGCAGGCCCTTCTTCGAGCCACGCTGCCAGCGCCGACAGGTCGACGACACCGTTCGCATCCACCGGCAGAATTCCCGCTTCGCCGGCAGCCGAGCGCACGGCGTCGTGCTCGGTGGCGCCGATGATCAGCCTGCGGCCCACGCCGAGGGCGTGGATTGCAAGGGCATCGGCCTCGGTCCCGCCGGAGGTGAAGACAAGGTCCCCAGCGCGCCCGCCAAACCGAGCGGCCAGCGCCTCCCGCGCATCCTCGAGGACGCGCCGCGCCGCGCGCCCGGGGCCGTGCACAGACGAAGGATTGCCGGTACCCGTCATGGCGGCCAGCATTGCCGCGCGCGCCTTCGGACGCAGCGGCTCAGTGGCATTGGCGTCCAGGTAAATTTGCA
Source organism: Acetobacteraceae bacterium (assembly GCA_035569235.1). GTDB lineage: Bacteria > Pseudomonadota > Alphaproteobacteria > Acetobacterales > Acetobacteraceae > JAMXLO01. Next base: position 11,019 of record DATMND010000373.1, read on the forward strand.
ACCCGGGCTACTCGGCTGCCAGCTTCTGTTCCGGGAAGCCGGCCAGCGGCAGGGCGCGGCCGAGCACCCGCCCGGTCACCACATCGGCGAGTGTGATGCCTTCCAGGAAGAACAGGATCTGCCGGCCAAGCTCCTCCCACAGGTCATGTGTCTGGCAGCGACCCGGACCTTCGGCACCGACGCCCTCCAGGCAGCCGGCGCTGCCTTCCTCGCAGCGCGTCGCCCGGATGGGTTCATCGACCGCCAAGACGATATCGGCGATGGCGATCGCCTCCGAGGTTCGCGC
>DATMND010000374.1:0-9231 GCA_035569235.1 Acetobacteraceae bacterium
CGGGTTCGGCCTGGCGACACAGCATCGGCCCCGGGCGGAGATCGCGCGGCGTGTGGAGGAGGCGCTGGCGCTGGTGCGGCTCGGCGGTCAGGGCGACAAGCTGCCCGGCCAGCTCTCCGGCGGCCAGCAGCAGCGGGTGGCGATCGCGCGCGCCATCGTCGTGGAGCCGCCGCTGGTACTGATGGATGAACCGCTGTCGAACCTGGACGCGAAGCTGCGGCTGGAGATGCGCGCCGAGATCCGCCGCATCCACGCGATGCTTGGCAGCTCGACGATCTACGTGACGCATGACCAGGAGGAGGCGCTGTCGCTCGCCGACCGCATCGTGGTGCTGATTGACGGGCAAATGCGCCAGGTCGGCACGCCGGAGGAGCTGTATGCGCTGCCCGCCAGCGCCGATGTGGCCGAGTTCATGGGCTATCGAAATCTGGTCACGTCGCATGCCGAGGCGACGAACGAGGGCGTGGCGGTGACGGTGGCGGGTGCGCGGCTGATCGGCACGCCGTTGGGTGCGGTGGGCGAGAGGGCGGCCGTCGCGATCCGTCCGGACGACCTGCAGCCGACCCCGGACGGTCCGATTTCCGCCAAGGTGGAGATCGCCGAGTACCATGGGCGCGACTTTTACGCCGTCGCGCGCGGCGCCGATGGCACCGAGCTGTTCTTCCGCTCCGACCGACGGCTCAACGCGGGCGACGCGGTCCGCCTCGCCGCCGCGCCGTCGCGCGTTCTGGTTTACGCCGCATGAACGGCGGAGAAATGGCGCTGCGCCTCAGGCTGCGCGAACGCGGCCTGGACGGGGTGACGCTTCTGGTGCTGCCCGGCGTTCTGTTCGTGGTCGCGCTGTTCATCTACCCGTTCCTTTACGGGCTGGCGCTGTCGTTCCATCCGAAGCAGGGCGGTGCGCTGGCGAACTACGCGAAGTTCTTCTCGGATCGGTTCCTCTACGACACCATCGCCACAACGCTGCTGATTGCGGTGCCGGCGACGTTGCTGAACGTCGTGCTGTCGGTGCCGGTCGCGCTCCGCGTGCGCCTGATGCGGCGGCAGCGGCTGCTGACCACGATCCTGGTGATCCCGATCACGCTCGGCACTGTGCTGGTCGCCGAAGGGCTGCTGACCTATCTCGGCCCGCGCGGCTGGCTCAATCGCGCGCTGCTCGAGTTCGGCCTGGCCGACAGTCCGGTGCGACTCGTGCACAACTACTGGGGCGTGATGCTGTCGCTGGTGATCACCGGCTTCCCGTTCACCTTCCTGCTGACGCTGTCCTACGTCACCGGGATCGATCCGTCGCTCGAACACGCCGGCGCGATGCTGGGCGCGCGGCCGCGCCAGCGCTTCTTCCGTATCCTGCTGCCGCTGCTGGCGCCCGGGCTTGCGATCACCCTGGCGCTCGCCTTCGTGCAGGCGTTCACCGTGTTTCCATCGGCTGTGCTGCTGGGCGCGCCGGCGGGGCCGACGCGGGTGATCTCGATCGCGGCGTACCAGGCGGCGTTCGAGCAGTACGACTACCCGCTGGCCTCGGCGATCGCGATGCTGATGGCCGGCGTGCAGGTGGTGATCATCGCGGCGATCCTGGGCGCGCGGGCGCTGCTGTTCCGCGGCCCTGCCAGCAGTGGCAAGGGCTGAGGCTCGTGCGCCGCGGCATCGGCGAGAAGCTGTGGGCGATCGCCGTCTGGGCACTGGTGGGGTTCTTCATCGTCAACCTGCTGGCGATGATCGGCAGCGTTCTGGTGAATTCGTTCGGCACGCGCTGGTTCAACACCTGGTTGCCGGCCGGCTACACGACGCAGTGGTACACGCTGGCCTGGAACGAGTTCCGTCTGCCGGACATCCTGATCGTCACCGTCGAGGTGGTGGGCGCGGTGGTGCTGATCTCGGGTCTGATCGGCGTGCCGACGGCCTATGCGATGGCGCGGCGCAATTTCCCCGGCAAGCCGGTGGTCATGCTGCTGTTCCTGCTGCCCCTGCTGGTCCCGCCGATCACCTACGGCATTCCGCTGGCGACCGTGCTGTACCAGGCGCAACTGGCGGGCACGATCTGGGGGGTGATCCTCGCGAATCTGGTGCCGACCGTGCCGTTCGTCATCCTGGTCATGATCCCGTTTGTCGAGCAGATCGACCCGCGCGTGGAGGCGGCGGCGCGCGTGTTCGGCGCCGGCATGGGGCGGCTGTTCATGCAAATCCTGGTGCCGCTGCTGACGCCGGGGATTCTGGCGGCATTGCTGCTGGTGCTGGTGCGCACCATCGCAATGTTCGAGCTGACATTTCTGACCGCGGGTCCCACCAGCCAGACCCTGGTCGTGGCGCTTTACTACGCGGTGTTCGCCGCCGGAGTGCGGCCGGGCCAGTCGATCGACGCGATGGCCGTGATCTACATGATCACCACGCTGGTCTGGCTGCTGGTCGCGCTGCGTTTCGTCAATCCGACGCAGATCGTGACGCGCGCCAAGCGGTAGCGCGAGGCCGGAATGGTCTGGCCTGCGAGTTGCCAGGTGGCCTATTACGTCCAGACCATTCGAAGGTAGCGTCGGCCGCCGCCGATCTTGGAGATGTTCAGTGGAGAAGGTCCGGGTTGTCTGTGCACACGACTGTCCTGACATGTGCTCGCTGCTGGCCCATGTTGAGGACGGGCGGGTGGTCCGCATGGAAGGAGATCCGGATCATCCGTTCACGGCGGGGTTCGCCTGCGCCAAGGTGAACCGGGACGCGGAACTGGTGCACTCGCCGGAACGCATCGCGACGCCGCTGCGCCGCATCGGCCCAAAGGGCGAAGGCCGGTTCGCACCGATCTCCTGGGACGCGGCGCTCGACGAAATCGCGTCGCGCTGGCAATCCATCATTGGTGAGTCGGGGCCGCTGGCGCTGCTCGGCTACGCCTACAGCGCGCATCAGGGCCTGATGAACCGCGGCCTGCTGAATGGCCTGTTCCACGCCATGGGGACAAGCCGGCTGTGGGCCGGCACCGTGTGCGACAGTTGCAGCGAAGCGGCCTGGGACGTGACCGTCGGCCCCATCGGCGGCGCCGACCCGGAATCGGTGGTCGAGTCCGACCTCGTGCTGTGCTGGGGTTCCGACCTCGTCGCCACCAACGTGCACTTCTGGGCCAAGGTCGAAGAAGTGCGAAAACGCGGCGTGCAGCTTGTGGTGATCGACCCGCGGCGCACGCGCTCGGCGCAGGTTGCCGACTGGCATCTGCCGATCCGCATCGGCACCGACGCCGCACTTGCGCTCGGCGTGATGCACATCCTGGCGCGCGACGGGCTGTGCGACCGGGAGTACATCGCGCGCCACACGCTCGGCTTCGAACAGGTGGAGCGCGACGTGCTGCCGCGCTTCACGCCGGCGCGCGTCGCATCGATCACCGGCATCGCGGCAGCGGACGTGGAGCGGCTTGCCGCACTCTACGGCCGAGCGAAGAAATCGTTCATCCGTCTGGGCTGGGGCATGACGCGGTCCACCTTCGGCGGCCAGGCCTTGCGCGCGGTCGCCTTGCTGCCGGGCGTCACCGGAGCGTATGGGCGCTATGGCGGCGGCGCGCTGCTCGCCACCGCCGCCTCGTTCGAACTGAACTACAACGCGGTGCGCAAGCCGTCGGGGCCGGCCTCGACGCGCACGATCAATCACAACCGCCTTGGCGAGGCGCTGCTCGAGGCGAAGGACCCGCCGATCCGCACACTGTTCGTTGCCGCGAACAACCCGGCGGTGACGTGCCCCGATACGGCGAAGACCCGCCGCGGACTCGCGCGCGAGGATCTGTTCACCGTGGTGCACGACCCGTTCCTGTCGGTCACCGCGCGCTATGCGGACATCGTTCTGCCGGCGACGACCTATCTGGAGACCGAGGACTTCTTTCGCGCCTACGGCACCTACTACATGCAGTACGGCCATCGCGCGGTGGCGCCGCAGGGCCAGTCCTGGTCGAACCTGCGGCTCGCGCAGGCGCTGGCCGAGCGCATGGGCGTGACCGATCCGGTGTTCCGCATGTCGGAAGCGGAGATACTTCGGGAAATGTTCCGCGGCGCAACCGGGCGCGCGGCAACAAACGCCGATCTGCTGCCCGGCGCCGGTCCGATCTCCATCGGGCTAAAGGGCGGACAGGAGTTCCGCACGCTGTCCGGCAGGCTCGAGTTCTACTCGCAGACGTTGGCCGCGCAGGGACTGCCGCCGATGCCGGACTGGCAGCCGGATCCGGCCGAAGCGGAGCAGGCACCGCGGTGGCCGCTGCGCCTGCTCACGGCGCCGGGATATTTCCAGAGCCACACTGCTTTTTCCGGCGTCGGCTTCCTGCGCAGGCGCGAGGGTGCACCGTTCTGCGTGCTGCACCCGAACGATGCGGGCGCACGCAACCTTCGCGACGGCGAGCGCGTGCGGCTGCTGAACGACCGTGGCGCGGTGGGCCTCGTGCTGCACGTGCGTGACGAGGTGCAGCCCGGGGTAGTGCTTGTGCCTGGGCAGCGGCCGGACGAAGAAGGGGTCTCGGGTACGGTGAACATGCTTTGTTCAGATGCATTCACTGACATGGGTGAAGGCGCCACCTACCAGAGCACGTGGCTCGACGTGCGCGCCTGGTAGAATTGCCGCACCCGCGCATCACGCGCACAATCTCCCATTGCGGATACGCAGAAGCAGGGAGCGATCGATGCCGGATGCGGGCGAGCAGTTGCTGGTCGAATACGAGTGCAGCGATCACATCGCGACGATAACGCTGAATCGGCCGGACAAGCTGAACGCCGTCAACGACGACATGGTCCGGGCGCTGTCGGCGGCACTGCAGCATTTCGACACCGACAACGACGCACGGATTGCCATTCTGTGCGGCCGCGGCCGCGCCTTCTCGAGCGGCGCCGACGTGCACCAGCGGCAATTGCGCAGCCGCGCCGAGTTCGAGCGGCACGGCGGTGCGCAGGCGCAGGATGCGTCCAGCCACGAACTGTTCCTGCGGGCGGTGAACTGGAAGCCGGTGCTGGCCGCGGCGCACGGCTACGTTCTCGGTCTGGCGCTCGGCCTCGTGCTGGAAAGCGATCTCGTCGTTGCGGAAGAGGGCACAAAGTTCCAGGTGACCGAGACGCCGCGCGGACTGTCAGGCGCCAAATACTGGGCGCTACTGAACTTCCGCGGTGCGGGCGCCTTTGCCACCGACGTCAGCCTGACCGGACGCTTCTTCACGGCCGAGGAAGCGCTGGCCGCCGGCATCATCGATCGCGTGGCGCCGCGCGGCACCTGGATGGCTGTGGCGCGCGAGTTGGCCGCCGCCGTGGCGAAAAATCCGCCGCTCGGCGTGCGCTCCACCGTGCGCGCGCGGCGGCACGCGCTCGGGCAGTTGACGCGTGACGTGCTGCTTCAGGTGAACCTCGCGAAGCTGCATCTGACCGAGGATTTCGCGGAGTCTGCCCGTGCCTTCGCCGAGAAGCGTCCGGCCGGCCCGTTCAAGGGCCGCTGACGCGTGCTCGATCCGGCGATGATGATGCCTGATTTTCCCGCGCAAATAGGCGGACCTTGTCGCGCGCATCAAGGCGATGCCGCGCCAGCCTTGCGTCGAGGAGATTCGCAAGGTGATGGATGCGCTGAACACGTTATAATCGCCGCATGAACAGGAGTAACGCATGAGCTCGCCGATCGACCAGATCCGCCGGTATCACACCGAACTGACCACGATCCGGCAGGACATCCATGCCAATCCCGAACTCGGGCTGGAGGAGCATCGCACCGCCGACCTTGTCGCGCGGAAGCTGGAGGAGTGGGGCATCGAGGTGCATCGCGGCGTCGGCGGCACCGGCGTGGTCGGCGTGCTGCGCTCCGGCAACGGCGAGGCGACGATCGGGCTGCGCGCGGACATGGACGCGCTGCCGATCGTCGAGGCGAACGACATTCCGTACCGCAGCCGCAACCAGGGAATGATGCATGCCTGCGGCCATGACGGCCACACCACGATGCTGCTCGGCGCCGCGCGCTATCTGGCCGAAACACGCGCGTTCAACGGCACGGTGAACTTCATCTTCCAGCCGGGTGAGGAAGGCGTCGGTGGCGCGCTCGCCATGTTGCAGGACGATCTGTTCGCGCGCTTTCCGTGCAATGCGGTGTACGGCATGCACAACCGACCAGGCATGCCGGTCGGCAAATACGGCATTTCCCCCGGCACCGCGATGGCCGGCGGCGGCTTCTTCGACATCACGATCACCGGCAAGGGCGCGCATGGCGCACGGCCGGAAGAATCGATCGATCCGGTGCTGGTGGCCTGCCATATCGGCACGGCGCTGCAGTCCATCGTGTCGCGCAATGTGTCGCCGCGTGAGGTCGCGGTGATGAGCGTCACGCGCGTGCTCTCGGGCGATGCGTACAACGTGATCCCGCAGACCGCGTCGATGGGCGGCACGGTGCGGACGATGAAGCGCGAGACGATGGCGCTGGTCGAAGAGGGCATGCGACGGATCGCCAACGGCGTGGCCTCGGGGTTCGGCGCGACGGCGGAGGTGGATTTCCGGCTGATATTCGCGCCGTTGGTCAACCACGAGCGGGAGTTCCACGCGATCGCCGATGCGGCGGCGGACCTGGTGGGGGATGCCAACGTCAACCGCGCGCAGGCGCCGGCGCAGGCGTCCGAGGACTTCGCCTTCATGCTTGAGAAGGTGCCGGGCGCGTACATCAATCTGGGCAACGGCGACAGCGCGTCGGTGCACAATCACCACTACAATTTCAATGATGAGGCGATTCCGTTCGGCTCGGCGCTGTATGCACGGCTGGTCGAACGGCAGTTGCCCCGCGGCACGGAATAACGGAGGAAAAATCCCATGCTGAAGTTTGGCGCGGCAATGTTCTTCACCGACTATTCGATGGCGCCGGGTGAGCTCGGCACGGCGCTGGAGGAGCGCGGCTTCGAATCGGTCTGGGCGCCCGAGCACTCGCACATCCCGCTGTCGCGCAAGACGGCGCCCGCGGGCGGCGGCGAGCTGGCGAAGAAGTACTACGACACGATGGACCCGTTCGTGACACTGACCATGGCGGCGTCGGCGACCAAGAGTTTGAAGGTGGCAACCGGTGTGTGCCTTGTTGCGCAGCGCGACCCGATCCAGACCGCCAAACTTGTCGCGTCGATCGATCAGGTATCGGGCGGCCGCTTCCTGTTCGGCATCGGCAACGGCTGGAACCAGGACGAGATGGAGAACCACGGCACCGAGTTCAAATCGCGCCACAAGCTGGCGCGCGAACGGGTCGAGGCGATGAAGGAGATCTGGACGAAATCGAAGCCGGAATACCACGGCGAGTTCGTCAATTTCGATCCGATGATGGCCTGGCCGAAGCCTGTGCAGAAGCCGCATCCGCCGGTCATCGTCGGCGGCGCGTTTCCGTATTCCGCGCGCCGCGCGATCCGCTACGGCGACGGCTGGATCCCGCATGCCACCCGCAACACCTATGCCGAGATCGCCGACATGCTTCCCGAGTTTCGTAAAATGGCGGCCGAGGCGAAGCGTGATCCGAAGTCGATCGAGATCACCGTTTGGGGGCCGAAGCAGGATGCCGATCTGATGAAGCGCTACGCGGAGCTTGGCGTTTCTCGCATTGTGTTCAGTTTGGAGTCGGAGAAGGCGGACACGATCCTGCCGGTGATCGATGGCTGGGCCAAGTTGATGCGGCAGGTCGGCGGCTGAGTCGTTTGCGCATTCCGTTCGGCCTGGATCGCCTGCCGCGCGACCCCGGTGTGCGCTGTGTGGAAGTGGGCGACGAGCCGCTGCGGCTGAACAGCGAACCGGTGCCGGCGGATGCGATGCCGCTGGCGACCGGCGATCACGCGGCGCGCGTTGCCGCGGCGATCGCGTGGCTGGAGGGGCTGTGCGGCGATTACGCGCCGCTGCGCCGGCAGTTCATTGCGGCGTATTTTTGCTTCATCGAGGCCGAGATCGAGGCGCGGTGCGGAGAGTTGGCCGAGCGGCTGAAGCCGTACGATGGACTCTTCGCCCCGGAGGATTTTCTATGGTCGGCGCTGCGGCCGTTGCCACGCGGATGGATACCGGTCGACGACCGGTGGCTGCCGGCCGATGTCGTGTTCTGGGATGGCGAGCGCGCGATCGCGATCGAAATCGCTACTCGAGAGACTGACAGGCAGAAGGCGCTGCGTACGGCCGGCATTGATGTTCGCCGCATCGAGCCAGGCATGCTCGGTCGGTTGCACGATGTACTGCCACCCAACTTTCTGCCCTTTTTTGAATGTCAGACGCTGCCGTCAAGCCCGTTCCGCCGTCCCATTCCCTCTCCTCCCCCGCGGGGAGGAGAGGGTCAGGGTGAGGTAGGGGTCCGCGCGGGCGTATAGTCGCGTGTTCAAAACCGGTGGCATCGCGGCGCGGTCGGTGTGTTCTGCCGGTCCGTCGTCGTTGCAACCGCGCCCCACCTCACCCTGCCCTCTCCTCCCCATCGGGAGGCGAGGGAGTGCATTCAGATCGTCAGTTCCAGCACATACAGCCCGCCGGCGAAGCGATCCACCGCATAGACCAGGCGATTCTCATCGACATACACGTCGTTGATCATCGCCGCCTTCATCGGCGAACCGTCGGGCGGGTCAGGGATGAACGACGCAACCTCGCGCGGCTGCAGCGGATCGGTGATGTCGTGCACGCGCAACCCGCCGCCGAAATACGTGCCGAACACCAACGTGCTGGAATGGAACGACGGACCTGGCCGGTTCTCGTGCAGATTGTGCGCTCCATAGCGTCCGCCGATCGCGTAATCCTCCATCGGCGGCAGCGGCAACGTTGACACCGAAACCAGATTGTCTTCCTTTCTCGCATCCAGCAGCCAGACCAACTTGGGCCAGTCGGCGCCCTCAGTGCGAACGCATTCGTCGCTGACCACAAGAAGATCGCGATCGAACAGCGGCATCACCGTGTGCGTGAACCCGGGGAAGGGCGGATGCGGATTCCAATGCCCCACCAGCCTCGGCTTGCCGATATCGGAGATGTCCAGCACGCAGGCACCGCCATCGATGTAGCCGACATAGGCGCGATCCGGCCGCTCCGGATATACATTCGTATTGTGCGCGCGGCAGCCCGTGTCGAACTTCGGATGCCGCGGCACCGGCGGCGCCTCGTCGCGCTCTTCCGTGCCGGGATACCACCACCGCCCAAGCTCGCGCGGCTTCGCCGGATTGCTGACATCGAACGCCGTGTAGCACTGATCGTCCTTCAAATTGCGCGGCATGAAGTCGGCGGCGCCGCTGGCACAGTGGATCGTCTTGCCGTC
>DATMND010000375.1:0-2490 GCA_035569235.1 Acetobacteraceae bacterium
GGCCCAGTCGTAGCCGCGCGCCGCCGCCATGGCGAACAACGGCTCGCTTGCATCGCCGTGACCGCCGGGTCCGACATGGGTGTTCAGATCGCCGCCGATCACCACGGGCAATGATCCGGCATAGGCGTCCAGCGCATCGAGCAGAGTATGCATTTGCGTGGCCCGGCCGTTGCCGTCGGTGCGGTTCTCCAAATGCACGGAGCAGGCGACAAACCTGGACGTGCCAGCGCTGACGGTGACGCCAACAGCCATCCGGTTGCCGATCCGCCGCTGGCTGCCCATCGGCGCCGTGAACCAGTCCGCCATCTCGTCCAGGCGGATGACGACGGGATTTTCGAACGGCAACGATGCAACGATGCCGTTGCCGTGGAAGCCCTCGGTGTTGACGCTGCCGTTCGACGGGAACCCTTGCGGTGGCGGCATTGGCAGCAGCTCGAGGAATTCAAGAGCGTAGCAATAGGATTTGTGCGACTTCGCGGCGAGGCGGCCGATCGTGTGCACCTGTCCGGTGCGCAGCACACCGACATCCATTTCCGTCAGCAGCGCCAGATCGACACGGTTGCGTTGCAGGATACGGGCCGCTGCTTCCGGGTAGAGGCAGCGCTCGAGATTCCACGCCGCGATCCGGATGGTGTCCGACGATGATGACGTTGGTGATTGATGCACCTCGGCCTGGCGAAGCGCCGCGATGGCGGCATGTGCGGCGGCGTGGGCCTCACGCGTCGGTCGCAACGCGAGAAACTCGTCGCGCACCGACTTCGGCACCGGTGTCAACCGGTCGACAACCTCGCGCCAAATGCCGACGGTCGGTTCCATGCCTCAGGTGCGCACTGATTTCTGAAAGTCGCGGAGCACCTTGTTGCCGCGTTCCACCGCGCTGTCCAGAGCCTGTTGCGCACCCTGCTGTCCGGCCAGCGCGCGCTCGCACTCTTCCTCGATGATCGTGCGGATTTCGGGCATCCGGCCGAGGTGGAAACCGCGGGAATTGTCGGTCACCTCGCCGCGCGTGAGCTGCTTCACCGGCAGGTCAGTGCCCGGGTTGTGCGCGAACCAATCCTGCTTCTGCAGCAGCACGTACCCGGCATGGGTGATCGGCACGTAGCCGGTGCCCATGCTCCATTGCGCGTCCTGCTGCGGCTGGCCGAGGAAATGCAGGAATTCCGCCACCGCGCGATATTCGCCGATGTCGCGCTTCGGCGCGGTCAGCACCCAAAAGCTGGCGCCGCCGATCGCCGAGTTGATCGGCTCGCGGATCACGTCTGGATCGTATGGCAGGAAGCCAGACGCCCAGCGGAACTTCGCGCTCCGTTGCAGATCGCCGCGCAGTGCCGAGCTGCTGCACGCCATTGCGGACTGGCCGTTGATGAACGCGCCGTCGCCGACGCCGTCGCGCCCGGTGTAGTGGAACGAATTGTCCTTCGCCATGTCGATCAGGCGCTGCAGATGTTTTACGAAAGGCGGGCTGTTGACCTTCAGCACCGCGTCCAGCCCTTTGAAGCCGTTCGCCTCGGTGGCGAAAGGCAGGTTGTGGATGGCGCCGTATTGCTCGAATTGCGACCACACGACGGAGGCGATCGTCACGCCGAACGGCGCCGCATCCTTCTGACGCACGGTGCGCATCGCCGTCTCCACCTCCTGCCAGGTCGCCGGCAGTTTTTGCGGATCGAGCCGGGCCCTCTCCAGTACGTCCAGATTGTACCAGGCGATCGCGGTGGAGGAATTGAACGGCATCGACGCCAGCTTGCCGTCCGGCGTGCTGTAATAGCCGCGCACCGCCGGGATGTAGGCGTTCGCATCGATGGTCACGCCGGTTTCCTGCGCGAGCTCCCAGACCGGCTTGATCACCGGGCCTGAGGTCAGCATCGTCTCGGTGCCGATCTCGAACACCTGCGCGATATGCGGCGCCTGGCCGGCGCGCCATGCCGCAACGACTGAGGTGAGCAGGTCCTTGTAGGCGCCCTTGAACAGCGGCGCGACCTCGATGGTGTCCTGGCTGGCATTGAACGCGGCGATGAGCTTGTTCAGCTCCTCGCCGAGCGCAGCACTCATCGCATGCCACACGGTGATGCGCGTCTTCTCGGCGGCGCGCGGCGGTGTGGCGATGGCGAGCGCCGCGGCGGCGTTCAACAGGGTGCGTCGGCTTATGGTCACGGCAGGCCTCCGCATCATGCCGGATCGATGCGGCGGAACACGGCGGGCGAACCTTCGTCCAGTCGCACGTGGGGCCGCATGCGTGTGTTCCACGGATTGCCGGACCGGGCACGCGCCCACTCGGGCGTGTCGGGCACGCCGGGGTTTTCGAATTCGTAAACCGTCAGGTATTTTGGCTGGCCTTCGACGGCAAGATAGCGGCGCGCGCGGATGCAGCCGGGCACAGTGAGGTAGCCGGGGATGTAGTTGGTGTTGTACCAGTCGTTGAATTCCTCCTCCATGGATGCGGCGATGTCGATGCGGCCCATTTGCAGGAATGGCGCCGGTCCCATCGTGTTG
>DATMND010000376.1:0-16577 GCA_035569235.1 Acetobacteraceae bacterium
GCGCGACCTGAGCGATGGGTATGGTACCTGAAGAGGCCACTATGGCTATTTTTACAGGCTCAATGAGCCTGGCCCGCCCGCACCGCCACAACGCCCCCGCTGCTACATATAGAAGGTCCTGAGTGAACGGGATAAGCCTCCGCAGCGCCTTGATGACCTAGTATCAATCCTTTCAGTAGATGAGTAAGGAAAAGTCAATCGCGGGTATCGGGCTGAAAGACCGCTCAGCGTCCTGAGTGGGTCGCCATCGCGATTGCAACGATGGACCGTCCGGGGTCGCAAGCCGAAGCATACGCGACGCCGCAACCCACTGGCCTGGGCCACCTTTCCGCCCCCACTCCCTCCGCCTAGACTCCCACCCCCACCACCCCCACCGGGAGGAGCCCGCCCCATGTCCCAGTCCGCTCTGACCGCGGAACCCCGCGTCGCCTGGCCGTCCAACGGCATCAGCGAGGTGCCCTTCCGCCTCTACACCGACCCCGCCCAATACGCGCGCGAGCAGGAGCGCCTGTTCAAGGGTCCCACCTGGAACTACCTCTGCCTCGCGGTGGAACTCGCCAAACCCGGCGACTACATCGCCACCACCATCGGCGAGACCGCGGTCATCGTCGTGCGCGACGCGGCCGGCGCGATCAACGCCTTCGTCAACCGCTGTGCCCATCGCGGCAACCTGCTGTGCATCGAGCGCGCCGGCAGCGTGAAGGAATTCGCCTGCATCTACCACGGCTGGACCTACGACCTCGCCGGCCAGCTCACCGGCGTCGCGTTCGAGCACGGCGTGAAGCGCCAGGGCGGCATGCCGCCGGAATTCCGCAAGGACGAACACCGCCTCCAGCGCCTACGCACCGCCGAACTCGGCGGCCTGGTCTTCGGCACGTTCAGCGACGCGACGCCGGACCTCGAGACCTATCTCGGCCCCGACGTGACGCGCGGCCTGCTGCGGGTGATGAACCGGACCCCGCACCTGCTCGGGCGCAGCACGCAGGTGATGCCGAACAACTGGAAGCTGTACTTCGAGAACGTGAAGGACACCTACCACGCCTCGATCCTGCACCTTTTCCTGACGACGTTCCGGATCAACCGGCTCAGCATGCCGGGCGGCATTTACATCAACCGCGACGGCGGCAACCACTACAGCTACGCCAAGCTGGACTACGCGGCCGAGGACGCCGACTACGCCGCCGAAAATCTGCGCGCCGACAGCGAGTTCCGCCTGCAGGACCGCTCGGTGGTCGAGTCGGTCGATGAATATGGCGACGGCGTATCGGTGCAGATCCTGACGATCTTCCCCGGCATGGTGCTCCAGCAGGTCCGCAACACGATCGCGGTGCGGGTGATCCGCCCGCGCGGCGTGGACCAGTGCGAGCTGGAATGGATCCACCTCGGTTTCGACACCGACGACGAGGCGATGACCGAGCGCCGGCTGCGCCAGGGCAACCTGATCGGCGCGGCGGGCTACATCTCGATGGAGGACGGCTGCGTCGGCGGCTTCGTGCAGCGCGCGCTGCAATACAACGACGAGGGCGCGGGCCTGGTGATGATGGGCGGGCACGAGGCGGAATCGCAGACATTCCGCGCCAGCGAGGCGGCTATCCGCGGCTTCTGGAAGCACTACCGCATGCTGATGGGCGAGTGAGCATGGACGACCTCGCCATCCGCCTCGGCGTGCATGAGCTGATCGGGGACTACGCCGAACGCATCGACGAGGATCGGCTGGAGGAGTGGCCGGAGCTGTTCGCCGATCCGTGCCGGTACCTGGTGATCAGCCGCGCGAACCATGAGGCGGGGCTGCGGCAGGGCGTGATGTATGCCGCCTCGCGCGGGATGCTGCTGGATCGTGTGTTCTCCATCCGGCGGGCGAACATCTTTGAGCCGCATCGCTACCGGCATGTGGTCGGGCCGATCCGGCTGAAGGCGGTAGAGGGTTCGATCGCGGTGGTGCACTCGAACTTTCTGGCGGTGCGGATCATGCACGACGGCGTCACGATGCTGTTCGCCAACGGGCGCTACCTCGACCGGATCGACACGTCGGAAATACCGTTCCGATTCAACGAGCGGATCGTGGTGCTGGACAGCGACAAGATCGATACGCTGCTGGCGATTCCGCTGTAGTGACACGCCCATCGTCATCCCCGCGAAAGCGGGGACCCATGGCCACGGCATTGGATCCCCGCTTCCGCGGGGATGACGAAGGGCCAGGGGATGACGATGAGGCCGGGGATGACGATGGGGCAGGGATTGACGGGATGTTGGGGTCGCGGGACGCGAGAGCGGCGGCCCGCGACGGAAGGGTGACGGCCCGCACCGTCACCGAAGACGAAACACATATTCGGCTGGATCGCTGGTTCCGCCGCCACTTTCCGGGGCTGACCCAGGGAGCTATCCAGAAGCTGTGCCGCACCGGGCAGGTCCGCGTGGACGGCCATCGCGCCGAGGCGGCGACCAGGCTTGCCGCCGGCCAATCGGTTCGCGTTCCGCCGCTGCCGCCTCCACCTGATGCGAAGCCGCCGCCGCCCGAGATCGACCCGCACACCGCGCGGGACGTGCAGCGCCTGGTGATCTACCGCGACGATCAGGTGCTCGTGGTGAACAAGCCGCACGGCATGCCGGTCCAGGGTGGACCCGGCATCACCCATCACCTGGACGCATTGCTCGACGCGCTGCGCTTCGGCTCACCCGATCGGCCGCGCCTCGTGCACCGGCTCGACCGTGACACGTCGGGTGTGCTGCTGCTCGCCCGCACGCCGGGAACCGCGGCGAAGCTTGCCGCCGCGTTCCGCAGCCGCGCTGTGGAGAAGACCTACTGGGCCGTCGTCGCGCGCCGCCCCGTCCCGGTGGAAGGCCGCATCGACCTGCCGCTGCGGCGCATTGGCGGCCCGCGCGGCGAGCGCACCGAGGTGGCTGAACCCGGCGACAAGGACGCCGCCCGCGCCATCACCGACTACCGCACGCTCGATCATGCCGGGCAGAAGCTGGCATGGCTGGAACTTTCCCCCCTGACGGGCCGCACCCATCAGCTCCGCGTCCACTGCGTCGCGATCGGCGCCCCGATCCTCGGCGATGTGAAATACGCACGGCCCGACCAGAACAACGCGTTCAGCGCCACGGTCGAGGGGCTCTCAAGCGATCTTCACTTGCACGCGCGCGCGCTCCGGCTGCCCCATCCCGCCGGTGGCACGCTGCTGGTGGAGGCGGACCTGCCGCCCCACATAGCGCAGACTTTCCGGACGCTGGGTTTTCACGCGCCCGCGGCGCGACCGGCGGAACGGCGGTAGGGAAGGAGCAAGGCGCACGATGGCACGGCGACCCGCATCATCAGGAGTTGCTCGTTCGGTGCGGATCGGGCTGTGGTCTCTTGCGGTCGTGATCGGGCTTGTGATCGTCGGCGCCGGCATCTTTCTGGCGACTTTCGATGCGGACAGCCTGAAGCCGCGGATCGTCGCAGCCGTGAAGCAGCAGACCGGCCGTGACCTTGCCCTGCAGGGGCCCATTCGCCTCGGGTTGTCGCTGCGGCCGACCCTCACGATCCAAGGGGTCGCCTTCGCCAACCCACCCGGGTTCTCACGCCCCGAGATGGCCACGCTCGAGCGGCTGGACCTGAAGCTTGCCCTGATCCCGCTGCTGAGCCGCCGCGTCGAGATCGATCGGCTTGTCCTGGTAAAGCCGGACATCCTGCTGGAAACGGACGCAAAGGGCCGGCACAACTGGCAGTTCGCGCCGGAAACCGCCACAACCGCGCCGCAGCCCGGGGGCTCGCCGGAAGCCGCGGGGGAGAAGACTGGGACCCACATCACTGTCGCGACAGTGCAGATCGAGGACGGCACCGTGACCTGGCGGGACGCGGCGGCCGGCCATAGCAGTGTGGTCGGCATCAAGACCCTGGACGCCAGTGCCGCGTCGCCCGATGCAAACCTCCAGCTTACCGCGGCTGCGACATACAACGGCACGCCCTTTACCGTCGCCGGTGAATTCGGTCCGCTGACCCGGCTGCAAAATCCGGAGGGCAATGCACCCTGGCCCGTGCGCGTAACCCTGGAATCCCCAGGGGCGAAGCTTGCGGTGGATGGGGCCTTCACGCAGCCGCTGGAAGGCCGCGGCTATACGGTCAAACTGGCTGCCGACGTTCCTGACTTTGCTGCCCTCTCGCCCTTCCTGCCGGGACGCGAACTGCCGGCGTTGCGCGACGTGAAAGCCTCTGCGGAGATCGCCGACAAAGGGGGAAAACTGCCGGATATTTCCGGGCTGACCCTGCATGTCGGTCCATCCGATCTGAGCAGATCGGTCGCGGGCCTGAAGCTCGACAAGCTCGACGTTACCGCGGCGCGGCTCGATCAACCGGCGCAGGTGTCCGGCCAGGGCAGCTTTGACAATGCACCGGCGAGCGTGGCCGGCACGTTCGGTGTTCCCCCCGCACTGCTGTCGGGTGCCGGATCAGGAGCCGTCCCGATCGATCTCCGCTTGGAGGCTGCCGGCTCCGGGCTGGCGGTCAAGGGCACCGCGGCGTCTGGTCCGAACGGGCGGCCGTCGCTGCAGGGCGACGTAAAGTCCGACCTGATCGATGTCGACAAGATCCTCGCCGCGCTCGGCAAGGCCCCGGCAGCGGTCCCCGCCGATGCCAACGCGAAACCGGCCGCGCCGTCACCACGACCTGCCAAGGACGGCCGTGTCATCTCCGACACGCCAATCCCGTTCGATCTGCTGCGCCCAGCCGATGCCGATGTGACGACGAACATCGCGGAGCTGAAGCTGGGCGGTGCTCAGTACCACGCCATCACAATGCACCTCGTGCTGCACGACGGTCAGCTTCGGGTCGATCCGTTCTCGGCGGATCTGCCCGAAGGACACCTGGACGGCGCGTTCACCGCCGATGCCAGTCAACCGGCGCCGCCGGTCGCGCTGCGGCTGCGCGCGCCGGGACTCGTGCTGCAGACGGTGCTGACCGCGCTGCACGAGCCCGGCTACGCCGCGGGCAAGCTGGAGGTCTATGCCGACCTGCACGGCGCGGGCGCCACGCCACATGCCATCGCCGGCACTCTCGACGGATCGCTCGGCTTGGCGATGGCCAACGGCACGATCGACAACCGCCTGCTCGGCAGCACACTCGGCACCATCGTCCGCGACGCCAGCGTGCTAGACTTGGTCGGCCGCGGCGGCAACAGCGAGGTCGAATGCTTCGCAACCCGTATCGATACCAGCCACGGCATCGGCACATTGCGCACGCTGCTGCTAAGTTCGTCGCTGCTCACACTGAACGGCGGCGGCAGCATGAACCTGGGTGCCGAGACGCTTGACCTGCTTGTCCGGTCACAGGCCCGACTGGCCGGCACCGGTGTGGTCGTGCCGTTGCGCGTCACCGGTTCGTTCCGCGCGCCGTCGGCGGCTCCCGACCCCGCCGCCGCCGTCGCGGACAATGCGGGAACCATCGCAGGTCTTGCGCTCCGCGGCGCGACGCCATTCGGCGCGATTGCCGGCGCGCTGGGTGGATCGAAGCTGCTCGGCGGCGGAGGGGGCGGCGCCGACTGCGGAGCGGCACTCGCGATTGCCCGCGGCCAGCCGGTCAGCACGGCACCGGCGGCCCGGCCGCCCACCGAACCTGCGCCGGCGCACCAGCCGGCACAGCAGCAGAAGCCGCCCAACCCCGGTTCCGTGCTGCGGCAGCTGTTCCGTTGATCGGCGCGCGTCGGAGGCTGGATTGAAGCGCTTCTGGGATACCGCGACGATAGAGCCTTCCGCCGAGGGCTACGCCATCCTGCTGGATGGCAAACTGATGCATCTGCCTGGAGGCGCCGTGCTGCGCGTTGGTGCGGAACCGCTCGCCCGTGCGATTGCCGACGAGTGGCAGATCGCCGGCGGCGAGAAGGGCGGCGCGATGTCGTTCGCGGACACGCCGCTGACCGGCATTACCGGCACGGCGCAGCAGCGCATTGCCCCGGACCCCGCCCCCACCATCGACGCAATCGCCCGCTATGCCGAGAGCGATCTGCTGTGCTACCGCGCCGAGGCGCCGGAGGCATTGGTTCATCGCCAGGCGCGCGAATGGCAGCCCTGGCTCGACTGGGCCGCCCTGACCTACGACGCGCCGCTGCGGATCACCCGGGGCATCGCGTATGTCCAGCAGCACCGCGACAGCGTCGCCGCATTGCGGCGTGCGGTGGCCGCGCGGGACGTGCTGGGGTTGGCTGCGCTCGGCGTGGCCGTACCGGCACTCGGCAGTCTCGTGCTTGGGCTTGCGCTCGCCGATGGCCGGCTGGATGCGCGAACGGCCCATTCGCTGGGCTGCCTTGATGAGCTGTTCCAGGCGGAAGCCTGGGGTGAGGACGCGGAAGCCACCGTCAGGCGTCGCGCTGTCGCGAACGACATCGGCGTCGCGGCACGCGTTCTGGAATTGACCCGGAGCATCGCAGCATGAGTGCCAAGCGCCTGATCGTCAACGGTCGCGTGCAGGGTGTCGGCTATCGCGAATGGATGGTCGAGAAGGCGCGGGTCCTGGGCGTCTCGGGCTGGGTGCGCAATCGGCTGGACGGTTCGGTGGAGGCCTTGGTGGCAGGCGACACCGCCGCCGTGGAGGAACTGCTCCGCCTCTGTCGTCGCGGGCCCCGCATGGCCGAGGTCGTCAGCATTGAAGAGGATCTCGCGGACCCGCCTACTCAATTCGGCTTCCGCAGTGTGCCGTCGACCTGACGCGGTCCCCGAACACCTCGTCCCAGGCAGCGCGCAATGCCCGGTCGGCTGCCGCCATGGTGACCGGCAGCCCGAGAGCATGCAGGCTGGTGACGCCGTGCTCGCTGATGCCGCATGGCACGATGCCGGCGTAATGGCCGAGGTTCGGGGCGACATTCAGGGCCACGCCGTGCCAGCTCACCCAGCGCGTCACCCGCACGCCGATCGCCGCGATCTTCGCCTCGGAGTTCCGTGGGCCAGCCACCCAGATGCCGATCCTGCCGTCCCGCCGCTCGCCGCAGACACCAAGGCGATCGAGCGCGCGGATAAGCCATTCCTCCAGCCCATGCACGAAGCAGCGGACGTCACGCGCTGGTACCACGCCATGCGGCCGGGTGAGGTCCACCATGACATAGGCGGTGCGCTGGCCCGGTCCATGATAGGTCCACTGCCCTCCACGCCCTGCGGCATACGTCGGAAATCGGCCCGGCTCCATGAGCTGCTCCGGCCGAGCCGAGGTGCCGGCGGTGTAGAGCGGTGGGTGCTCCACCATCCAGACCAGCTCGTTTGCGGCGCCGGTGCGGATCGCCGCCACCCTTTCCTGCATGGTGGCCATGGCCTCGTCGTATTGGGTGAGGCCCGCAGTGACGCGCCATTCCATGCCTTCTGCGCCAATTGAAGCCCCATCATTCATCCGCTATACCCCGCCCCCTGCCCGAGCGGTCGTGGCGAAATGGTAGACGCGCAAGCTTGAGGTGCTTGTGGGGGAAACCCCGTGGAAGTTCGAGTCTTCTCGACCGCACCAAGCTGACTTCCTTAATTTCCACGAGTCCATTTTGCACGCACCTATTGCGCAAATTCCGGAAGCAAGTCGTACCTCGGCCTTCGCCATTACCCCGTTATGGCGACTGGTGCTCACACTCTGCGGCATATTGCATTAGTTGTCGCAATTCTCATTGAGGTCACGCAACCGTGGGCGCGCTCCGCTTGCGACCTGTAAGCCTGCATTGCATCTTTTCGGTTCAGCCGACATCAAGCCGAACGACATTTTCTCAGGGAGCTGGCTTTGCCCCAGCCTACGATCGACCTCGAGCCATATTTCCCGTTTGCTGTCCAGCGCTCGCATCACCGCAAGGTGATCGTCGATCGGAGCAGCGCAGGTTCGCGGCGGACCGACAGGCTGCATGAGAACGACCGGCGCTTCCGGGAATTGCTCGATGCGCTACCGGCGGCGGTTTACACCACGGATGTTGAGGGCCGCATCACGTTCTTCAACGAAGCCGCCGCCGAACTGTGGGGTCATCGGCCCGAACTGGGCAAGAGCGAATGGTGCGGGTCATGGCGGCTGCGATGGCCCGATGGCACACCAATGCGCCATGACGAATGCCCGATGGCCGTGACGCTGCGCGAAGGGCGATCGGTGACCGGCGAGGCGATCGCGGAGCGGCCGGACGGAACGCGCATTCCATTCGCGGCGTATCCGAAGCCGTTGCTGGATGCGTCAGGCAGGCTGACCGGCGCGGTGAACACGCTGGTGGATATCAGCCACCGCAAAGCCCACGAGGAACGTCAGCTTCTGCTGATCAATGAACTCAATCACCGGGTTAAGAACACGCTAGCCACCGTCCAGTCGATTGCCGTCCAGAGCTTCCATGATGTGGCGGATGATCAGTTGCAATGGTTCCAGGGTCGGCTGGTCGCACTCGCGAATGCCCACGACGTGTTGACGCGCGAGCACTGGGAAGGGGCGACGATCCAGGAGTTGCTGGCGACGGTCCTTGCCCCGCTCTCCGGGCCCGACAGTTCCCGCTGCATTGCCTCGGGACCGGACCTGCGGTTGTCGCCGCGCGTGGTGCTGTCGCTTTCGATGGCTCTGCACGAACTTTGCACTAATGCCGCCAAGTACGGCGCGTTGTCGAACGACACCGGGCAGGTGCGGGTCTACTGGTCGCTGTCCGGCACCAATGGCAACTCCCGTCTGCGGCTGCGCTGGCAGGAAGCCGATGGACCGCCCGTTGAGCCACCGCGGCGGAAGGGATTCGGATCGCGGCTGATCACCCGTGGGGTTGCGCACGAACTGAGCGCCGATGTGCGGCTGGAGTTCCCGGCAACCGGCGTCGTCTGTGAAATCGACGCGCCGCTGGCGTGAGGACTCGCTGGATGCAGGCGCCGGACCTACTCGATTGACCCAGGCAGCAGAGCGCAGATGGCGCGTCCTCCTGGTCGAGGACGAGGCAATTATCGCGATCCTGATGGAGGACCTGCTGGACGAACTTGGCTGCGATGTGGTCGCCACCGCGGCGGAGTTGGACGGTGCCATCGCGGCTGCCCGGACCGGTCAGTTCGATCTCGCGTTTCTCGACGTGAACCTGCGCGGTGTCCCGGTCTATCCCGTCGCCGAGGTGTTGCGGGCGCGCGCAATCCCGTTCGCCTTTGTGACCGGCTATGGATCGACCGGCGTCGATGCGGGGCGTGTCGAAGCACCGATCCTGCAAAAGCCATTTCAGTCTCGGGATCTCGCCGCGGTACTTCGCCGCTTGCAGTCGCAGCATCCACCTGTGGACAGCTAAGGCGATCACCTTTCTCCCTACGTCGTGCACACGAGAAGCCTTTGAATTTCCCTCTCCGCCCTTGGGGCGGAGAGGGTCAGGGTGAGGTGGGGGATGTAGCCGGCGCCGGAATTCTCATTGCTGGCATTTGGTCCGCAAGGCCTACGATAGACCCGGTTCGGCCAGCGTACCGCTTTGGTCGCTTGAGGCAACGGCGAGTCCCTCACCTCACCCCAGCCCTCTCCGCCCCCAGGGGCGGAGAGGGAGCTTCGTTGCGAAAACGCTCTACGCCATGCTGTAGCGCAGCGCGAGCCACAGCTTCTGCCAGGCGGGCAGGCTTACCCGTTCGTCGGCTCGTGCCCAACCGCGGCGCTCGAGTCGCGACAGTATCGCGGAGTAGGTCGCCCCCATGAGCCGCGCCGGTTTCATCGCCTTGGCGTCGCAGCGCAGCATTGCCGTCCGCGCCGCGAGGAAATGCTCGTGCGCCAACGCCGCGACGCGAGCGCACACACGCGACAGACCAGGTGCGCGCAACGCGGCGGATGGATCGAGTGGAACCGCGGCTTCGTCCAGCCACTCGCGCGGCAAATAGAGCCGTCCGCGCTCGGCATCCTCCTGCACGTCGCGCAGTATGTTGGTGAGTTGCAACGCACGGCCCAGCGAGTGGGCCACCATGTCGGCAGCGGCCGAGGAATCGCCAAAAGCCCGCACCGAGAGCCGCCCCACCGCGGCGGCCACTCGGTCGCAGTAGAGATCGAGCGTGGCGAGATCCGGTGCGACGATGACGACTTCCGCATCCATCTGCATGCCGTCGATGACCGCCAGGAAATCCTCCTGGCGAAGGCCGAAGCGCCGCACCGCGGCAACCAGCACACGCGTGACCGGCCCATCGGCCTGACCGCGGTACAGTCCAGCCACCCGCTCGCGCCATGTCGCGAGCCTTGTCAGCTTGTCGGCAAAGGCCCCGTCTTCGTCCACGATGTCATCGACGATGCGGCAGAACGCATAGATCGCGTACATGGCATGGCGGCGATCGGGCGGCAGAACGCGCATGCCGCGATAGAACGAGGTGCCCGCGGCGCGAACGATTGCCTCCACTGCGTCGAGGTCCGGTTGCGTTGCGATGAGAGGGGTTTGGGGGGCGGGGTCCAGTCCCATCATGGCAGATGCCGCAACGCCGCCAGAATGCTCACGAGGACGTCCCCCTTGGTGAGCTTCACTCGCCGTGCGAGCGGGTTATCACGGCGCAGTCTTCGCGCCAGCCGATGCGCCAGGCCGACGATGACCGCCGTCTCCAGTCTCAGCCCGCGACCTCGCGTGCGGCGCGGCAGTTCGTTCGCGGTCGCGTTTAGCTCATCCACATGATCGAGCAACAGATCAAATACGCGACGCAGGCCTGACGTTTCGGTGCCACTGTGCAGGTCGTCAACCGACGCACCACAGCGATCCAGCAAATCCAGCGGCAGATAGCAGCGATCCAGTGTGGCGAGGTCCTTCGCGCAATCCTGCAAATGGTTCAGCACCTGCAGCGCGGTGCAAAGCGCATCGGACGGTTCGTAGGTGGCGCGATCCTCGCCATGCAGGTCCAGCACATGCCGTCCGACCGGCATCGCCGAATAGCGGCAGTAGTTGTAAAGCTCGTCCCAGCTCGCATAGCGCAGCTTCGTCGCATCGCGGCGGAATGCGACTAGCAGATCGGTCGAATGGCGCGGCGTGACCCCTGTCTCGGCCAAGCTGGCGCGCAACCGCGCCGCACTCGGCGAGCCGGTGTCGCATCGGCCGAGCAGCACATCCTCCATCGCGTCGAGGCGCGCGATCTTCTCGTCCGCCGGCAGGGTGGCAGAGTCGGCAATGTCGTCGGCGTTGCGTGCGAAGGCATAGAATGCGTGCACGTGCGCGCGCAGGTCGCGCCGGATCAGCAGCGAGCCGACCGGAAAATTCTCGTCGCCCCGGTCCTTGCCGGACCACGCCTCGACTGTGGTGGTGGCACTCATGCGCCGGCGCCCTGATAGGCACGGCCCTTCCAGGCGACGCCGCGGCCCAGATGGTGGTTGACCGCCGAGCCGATCGTCGCAGCCAGATAGAAGGCGGCGATCAGAGGCAGCAATGGCGCCCACAGGAAGGAGCGCCGATAGCGATGCAGCGTGGGGTGGTATGCAGCCGCCATCGCCCCCCAGACCAGCCAGCCCCACCATCGTGCCGAACCATGGCCGAACAGTGCCGCCACCGGCGGGATCAGGAAGGTCAGCGTCATCCCCAAAGTTGTCGCCAGCAACAGCAGCGGCGAGAAACGCAACTGCACGTAGGCCGTGCGCGTCACCATCCGCCAGATGTCCACCAACGCCGGGTAGCTGCGCACGGACCGTGCCAGCACCGAGTGCCCCAGCCAGATACGACCGCCTCGCTTCACATGCCGGCCAGCGCCACATCGTCGATCAGCGCGCCGCTCACCGCCGCGATGCCGCCGATCCGCTCGAGCGCCCGGCGGCGGATCAGCATGGTTCCACCCGCCGCGGCTGCCGTGGCGCGCAACGGATCATTAACCCAGGCGAACGGATACAGCAGCTGAAAGAAGAACACGAAGGCCGGCACCAGCGCATGCTCCGCGGTGCTGGCGCAGTTGAGCGCCACCATTTCGGACACGAGATCGAGATTGCCGCGCTCGGCCTGCGCAACCAGACTGGCCAGATGCCGCCGGTCATGCACGATGTCGGCGTCGGTGAGCAGCACGAGTTCGGCGGTGCCCGTCTCGGCCAGGCCCTGGGCGATTGCCCACAGCTTGCCGCTCCAGCCGGCGGGCCTGGGTCGAGCGTCCAGGATAGTCAGTCGTGGATCGGCGATACCGCGCGCGATGGCGCCGGTGGCGTCGCTGCTGGCGTCGTTTACCAGGATGACCCGGAGCGGTCCGGCATAATCCTGCGCCAGCAGAGAGCGCAGAGACTCACCGATGACCGGCGCCTCGTCGCGTGCCGGCACGACAACCGCGACCGAAGGGGCAGTGGTGGCGCGGGGTGGCGGGAGCTCGGGGCCCGACTGCCAGAACCGCCCATGCGCCGCCAACAGATACAGCCAGACCAGCAGCGACAGCACCGCCAGCGTGGTCATGTCCGCAGCATTCCGTTGGCCCGGAACCAGGCGACCGCGTCCTCGATGGCCTGGCGCACCGGTCGCGGCGCATAGCCAAGTTCGGTCATCGCCTTGGCCGAGGAGAAGAACATCTTCCGGCGCGCCATCTTGAGGTGGTCGCGTGTCATCATCGGTGGGATGCCGGTGACACGGGCGAGCCCCTCCATGAACAGAGCGACGGGCCAGACGACGGCCTCCGGCAACTCCACCCGCGGTGCCCGCCGACCGACAACCTCGGCGACCAGCGCCAGCAGGTCCTTCAGCAGCATATTTTCGCCGCCCAGTATGTATCGCTCGCCGATCCGACCCCGCTCCAATGCCAGAGCATGCCCCTCGGCCACGTCATCCACATGGACGATGTTGAGTCCGGTATCGATGTAGGCCGGCACGTGCCCCGCCGCGGCGTCGCGGATCATCTTGCCGGTCGGGGTCGGTTTGATGTCGCGCGGGCCAACGGGTGCAGCGGGATTGACGATAACCGCCGGCAGTCCTTCGTGGCGCACCAGATCCAGCACCGCGCGTTCGGCGAGGAACTTCGAGCGTTTGTAGGTGCCGATGAAGTCCGCCTCGTTCACCGGGGTGGTTTCGTCCGCTGGCGTGCCGTCCGCGGTCGTCCCAAGTGCTGCGACCGAGCTGCAATGCACGATCCGCTCGACCCCCGCCGCCTGCGCCGCGCGCATCACCGCCAGCGTGCCGTCCACATTGGCGCGCAGCATGGCGTCGGGGTCGGGTACCCAGAACCGGTAGTCCGCCGCGACATTGAACACGTAGCGGCAGCCCGAGGCAGCCCGCGTCAGCGACGCGGCGTCGGTGAGGTCGCCAAGCGCCAGTTCGACATCCAGCCCGGCCAGGTTCCGCCGATCGCTGGTGGGTCGAACCAGCAGGCGCAGCCGGTGGCCGCGGGCCGCCAGCACCCGCGCCACGGCGGAGCCGACGAAGCCGGTCGCACCGGTCAGCAGTGTCGGTCCGTCCACTGTCATCCGCCCGCAATCCTCCCGCGCAAACGGCGGTGTATAGCCTGGACCGGCCGATGTGGTGTAGAGCCGCCCGCCCGCCCCTAGCCCGCCCTTAACCCACCTGCGGTAGCCGGAAAGTCGCCCACATTGAAGAAGCTCTCGATCATGCTCGCCCTGGCGGGCCTGTTGCTCGGAACCGCGCTGATCGGCTGGTTCGGCTTCGGCCGTGTGATCTCCGGCGTGCAGCGCGTCGGGTGGGAGGATTTTGCGCTGATCGTGGGCTGGCAACTCGTGCTGTTCGTCGTACTGGGGCTGGCCTGGGACGCGATCGTGCCCCCCCGCGAAGCCCGCCGCCCCTGGGTGTTCGTCTGGGGTCGGATGGTGCGCGACGCATCGGCCAACTGCCTGCCCTTCTCCCAGGTGGGCGGCTTCGTGTTCGGCGCCCGGGCGGCGATGTTGCACGGCGTCTCGTGGTCGCTCGCGACCGCGTCGACCGTGGTCGACGTCACGGCCGAGTTCCTCGCCCAGCTTGCCTTCACCGCCATCGGGATCGGCATTCTGCTGGCCCGTGCACCCGATTCGTCGCTGGCGGTGCCGCTGGAGGTGGGGCTCGGGCTGGCGGTGGCGGCGGGTGTGGCGCTGATCTGGCTGCAGCAGGCGGCGGCGCCGCTGTTCGCCAGTCTGGGGCGACGCATCGCCGGCCGCTGGTTCGAGGACGCGCAGGATCGGGTGCAGGTGCTGCAGGCGGAACTGTCTCTGATCTATGGCCACACCGCGCGCCTGGCGGTCGGCTTCACAGGGCACCTGATCGGCTGGATCGGCACGGGGGTTGCCGGCTGGATCGCCTATCGCGCGCTCGGTGTGCCGATCGATTTCGACGACGCTCTGGCGATCGAGGCGCTGCTCGCTGCGGCCGCCGCGGTCGCCTTCCTGGTGCCGGTGAACGCGGGCGTGCAGGAGGCGGGCTATGCCGGTCTGGGCGCGATCTTCGGCGTGCCGCCGGAACTGTCGCTTGGCGTCTCGCTTATCCGCCGCGCGCGCGATATTGCCGTGGGCGTGCCGATTTTGCTGGTCTGGCAGTTGTTCGAAGTCCGGCGGCTGCGCACCACCGCTGGCCGGGCGGGCTCGTAGGAGCCGCATCGGGGGCGTGCCGCCCACCTTGCCAGCCACGTGCATTTGTCGTCTGCGATCAATCCATGGCGTGCAGATTCCTTGAACGAGGCTGCCACATGCCGCAGAAAGCAACCGTTGGGCTGGCGCGTCGGATGGGCGCAGATGGCTTGATCGAACCCCGTGCCGCTACGGCCTTCACGTATCGGATTGCGCGCTGCCGATACGCATGCAGGCGGCGCGCTGCTTGCTTCGCAGGTTCTACCGCGTTGGAACGGGAATGCGCATGACGATAGCCGACCCGAGGCCAGTTCTCGGCAGAGATTATTACGCAGTCAATCTGGGCACCGGGATCCTGCGGCGTTCGCGTCGGTTCCTGCGTGAAGCAGGCGCCTTGATCGTACGGTGTCTGCAACAGGCGGGCACGCCGGCGAATGGCATCGGCCGTGTAGGAGTCCATCGCGGGGCGCCCCCGACTGGTCGCGTCGAGCGCGGCCAGGCGTCAGGCGAAACTCCATCGACGCGACGCCGGGCCCTGCATGGCCGACGCGGAACATCCCGCTGGCATGCCAGGCCGCAGTCTCAGCCTGTCCGGTCCTATACAGATTCCGCGGCCGCGGACAGATCCGAACGGAACCAGCCATCGGACCCGGCCATCGCCCGATTGTTGCGGCAGCACGCATGTCGGATCGCGCACAGCGCCGACCCGGTTGACGCCTTGGCCGCCGTCATCGACCTCGTCATCGACAGCGACGCCGACCCCTACCATCTGATCGGCGTTCTCGCAGAGGGCGCTGTACAAACTCTGACGCATCGAATTCCGAGCGAGCGCCGTCGGGTTACCGCGATGGCGCTTGTGCAACTCATGCTCGACCGGTTGCAGTTCGGCCGCATGGAGTGATTTTCCGACTGGCGGAGGGCGATGCGTTCGACAATCCCCCGGGCGGAATCTACGCGGCGGACAACGCGAATGAGACTGTACTGTCGAAAATGATCCGCAGTGCCTCGATGATCTTGCGTCGGTTGAATGGTCTGCGCAGGAAGGCCAGGCGTTCGCCGACATGGAACCTCGCCATCCCTTCGGCCACACGAGTTGCCGGATCATCGGCACGCGCGGCGATAAGGATCTTCGCGTCAGTTCCGGTCTGCACGATACTCCGCAGCAGTTCGATCATCTCATCCGCCGGGACTGCCAGATCGAGGATCACGACGTCCGGTGCGACCTCGGCGATCCGGGTGGCAGCTTGCGAAACATGATCGAGGGTAATTATCTCGAACCCCAGATCCGGTGCGACTGATCCAATGGTCCTCGCGAGGCCGCGCCGATCATTGATGAGCAGAAGCTTCTTGCTCATGTGCGCCCCCTCGTGCGCCAAAGAAAGTTCGTCGGCTGATAGCTCATGCCGACAGAATTCTGGATAAATTGCAGTGAAAAAGCTCAGCCGCCCGTCTATCCAAATTGACTGGCTATCTGTTACGCTTTGATATTCATCCTGGCAATGATTTGGATCAATTGGCCAACGTCCCTGTCCTTGTTTTCGAACCCGATGGGCCATTCGGTCCTAAATTTTGGAACAACGGCCTGCCATCAGAACACCGCACGACCTTCGATCGGGTATTGCGGATCGTTGTAGCCCGGCGTCGAGGGATGGCCCGGCGAAACCAACCGGTCGATCAAAGCCTCGTCGTCCGGGGTGGGTCGATATGCCAGGGCACCGGTGTACTCCTCCCATTGCTATTCGGTGCGTGGTCCAGCCACGGCGGCCGTCACCAGCCGGTTGTTGAGCACCCAGGCCATCGCGAACTGCCCTGGCGTGACGCCGCGCTCACGTGCATGCGCCGCTATCTCCTGCGCGATGGCGAGGCTCTCCGGGCGCCATTCGGATTCCAGCATGCGACGGTCCCTGCGCCCGGCACGGCTCGTGGGATCGGGGGCGACATTCGGGTGGTATTTGCCCGTCAGCAGGCCTCGCGCCAGTGGGCTGTATGGCACCACGCCCAGCCCGAAATACGCGCAGGCCGGCAGGTGCTCCACCTCCACCTCGCGGTTGAGCGCGTTGTAGAGCGGCTGACTTGCCGCCGGCCGGTCGATGCCGGCCTCGTCGCACAACCGGCAGATCTCGGCCACGCGCCAGGACCGGTAGTTGGACACGCCCGGTATTATGTAGCAACGGCC
>DATMND010000377.1:0-11067 GCA_035569235.1 Acetobacteraceae bacterium
GATGTCCTTGTTGCGGACAAATCCGTCAGAAGGCCGTCGTGCAGAATGAGTGACGCAGTAGGATTAACGTTGGTACCAAGGGAGCCACGACGAACTTCGTCGACTTCCTCGGTCGCGGTCTCACGGTCAACGGCAGCACCACAGGGCACACCGGCTCCGGCGGCACGTTCACGCTGTCGGATGGCACCACGCTGAACCTCACGGGGGTCACCAATTCAGCCGGCACCTGGTATCTCGACTGGATGACAGTCGGCGGCAACACCGAGGTCTTCGTCAGTGACGAAGCTATCTGCTACGCGGCGGGCACTCACATCCTGACGGTGACCGGCGAACGGACGGTTGAAGGCCTGATGGCGGGCGACATCGTGCTGACGCTGGCCGATGGCGAACTGGTCGCGCAGCCGGTGAAGTGGATCGGCCGGCGGCGGATCGACCTCACCGCGCATCCGCACCCCGAGACGGTCGCGCCGGTCCGCATCGCGCGCGGCGCCTTCGCCGAGGCCATGCCGCACCGCGACCTGCTGCTCTCGCCGGACCACGCGGTGTTCGTCGATGGCAAGCTGATCTGCGCCCGCCAACTGGTGAACGGCTCGACGATCCGCCGTGAGACTGGCTGGACCGCGGTCGAGTACTACCATGTGGAACTCGACGCGCATGCGGTCGTGCTGGCCGAGGGTCTGACTGCGGAGAGCTACCTCAACACCGGCAACCGCGGCTTCTTCGCCAACTCGCGCGAGCCGCTGGTGTTGCATCCCGACCTGACGGACGAGACTGACTACCCGGCCCGCGAGGCAGGATCGTGCGCGCCGTTCGTGTCGGACGAGGTGAGTGTGCTGCCAGTGTGGCAGCGCCTGGCCGTGCGCGCGGCGGCGCTGGGCCAGCCGACGCCGCGGCTCGAAACGACCGCCGATCCGGAGTTGCGGATCGTTGCCAAGGGCCGGACGGTGCGTCCGCTGTATGGCGAGAATGGGCTCTACATCTTCGCCCTGCCGAAGGGCGCGACCGAGGTGCGGCTAATCTCGCGTGCCGGCGCACCGACCGATGCGCGGCCGTGGCTGGACGACCGCCGCTGCCTCGGCGTGAACGTGGAGCGGATCGTGCTGCGCGGTGCGAATGAGTTGCGGGAGGTTCCGGTCGATCATCCGGGCCTGTCGAAGGGCTGGCACGCGGTGGAGCGCAACGGTGTGGCACTGCGGCGCTGGACCAACGGCGACGCGGTGCTGTCGCTGCCGGTGCTGGGTGGCCCGGCGATGCTGGAGATCCGCGCTTCCAGCGGCGGCATGGTATATCTGGCGGACGCCGACGAGCAGGACCAGCGCGCGGCCTGAACTCCCTCTCCGCCCTGGGGCGGAAAGGGTTGGGGTGAGGTGGGGATAACGCCACCGTGTCAGCCAGATATGGCACCAGGCCACGCCGGTCGACGGGCTCCCATTTAGTCACCCCACCTCGCCCTGACCCTCTCCGCCCTGGGGCGGAGAGGGAAATGTGCAGGCGCCCGTTCCGTCGGGCGGGCGCACGGACAGGTGCGGGCATTCATCTGTCTAATTGATCCTGATCAATCTTATAAAGTCGTAATATCAAATTACACGCTTAGCGCCGTATTTACCTTCTTGCTGTAGAGCCGTCCATGAAGTCCAGCCGAGACGCCGACACGGCGACCCGCGACTTCATGAACGGGAGCTGATCTCGATGGCCAACGTTTCCTGGTCCTGGACACTCGGCGGTGGCACTGGCAACTGGAACACCCCGGCTGACTGGACAAACAAGTCCGTCCCAGCGGCCAATGACTCGGTGTTCATTACCCGCAGCAGCGGCAGCGCCTACACCATCACCCTCGGCGCGTCGCAGCCATCGACCGGCAGTTATGCCGCTCTGACGGAAGGGGCTTCTCAAGCCACGCTTGCACTGAGCGTTGACAGCGCAACGCTCTCGGTTGCCGGTGCCACCACGCTCAGCGCGGGCACCGTCAACATATCCAACACGGCCACGCTCTCCACAGGCACGTTGCTGGTGAGCGGCGGCACTTTTACCGAAAGCCAGGGCCTGCTGAGCGTAACCGGCTCTGGACCGACCGCGCTATCGGTCACCAACGGCTCGTTCACCCTCTCGGGAGGTACCGTCGCGGTCGCCAACGGCGCCAGCTTCACCAATGGCACCGACACAATCTCCGGCGGCGCCTTCAACGCAGGATCGCTGGTGATCGGCGCCAACACCAGTTCTGCCCGCGCGCTGACCTTGTCGGGCGGGGTGACGACAGTCAGCGGCGTGACGACAATCAGCAGTGCTTCCGGCGCAGGGGGCGGCAGCAAGATCGCGATGTCCGGCGGCAGCCTGGTCGCGACGGGCGGCATCAACTTCACCGGCGCCGCCAACTGGGGCGTGCTCACCGGCAACGGTATGGTCAGCGGCGGAGCAATCACTGGCAATGGGACCATCACCGCATCCGGCGGGACGCTCGACATCGGCAACGCTATCGGCAGCGGGCCGAAACTGACGATCGACACGGGGACGACTTCCGATCTGAAGATCGAGGGCACCGTCGCGGTCGCCAACGCAATCGCGATCACCACTGCGAGCCAGACACTCGAAATCGGAGCCGCGGGCGCGCTGACGATCGGAGCAGGCCAGAATGTTGCTTTCGGCACAATCGTTCTGGACGGCGGCACGCTCACCGATGCCAGCGGCATTTCATTCGGCAGCGGGGCGTTCAACGGCACGCTGAGCGGGTTCGGCGTCGTCGCGGCCAATCTGACACGTGTCGTCACCGGCACTGCGGATACCATCACCGCCTCAGGCGGCACACTCGATTTGACGGGAACATTCGGCGGCGGGCTTGTCGCGGCCATCAGCACGGCCTCGCCCTCGGACCTGAAGTTCGACAGCACCAGCACCGTTTTGGCCCTGTCCATAAACGACCGCAACCAGACGCTGGAAGTCCACAGCGGCGCATTGACCCTGACCGGCGCGCAAACCGTTTCGCTCGGTACGATCCTGATGTCGGGCGGCACGCTGGGCGACACCAGCGGCATCGTGCTGGGCAACGGCACGAGTGCAGGCAGCCTGATAGGTGCGGGCACGGTGTCGGCGGACATCAGGAAGGGCGGAACGAGTGCCAGCAATATCGTCGAGGCGTCGGGCGGCGTTCTTGTCCTGACCGGGACTATAGGCGTGGCTTCCGGCCTGTCCTATCAGATTGCCGACAGCACCTCATCGGTACTGGAACTCGACGGGACTGTGGGTGCAGGGAATACCTTCACATTCCTCGGTGCCGACGGCGACCTTCAATACAGCCAAACCGGGGGCATCAGCGAAAATATTGTCGGTCTGAACGTCGGCACATCACTTGTCCCGACGAACTTCATTGAGTCTTTTGGCGAGGCTGTGACGATCTCCGGCAGCAACGTCCATACCGGCAACAGTGCCACGGTCAATCTGTCGGACGGTTCTGTCCTTACGCTGACCGGCATTACCAACGCACCAGGAACCTGGCTCGTAAACACGCAAACGGCCAGTGGCGGCGGCACCGAAATCTTCCTCAGCACGGTCTGCTACACGGCCGGAACGCGCATCCTGACCGCGACCGGCGAACGGACGATAGAAAGCCTGATGCAGGGCGACATCGTGCTCACGCTGTCGGGCGGGGAACTGATCGCACAGCCGGTGAAGTGGATCGGCCAACGGCGGATCGACCTGACCGCGCATCCGCAACCGGAGACGGTCGCGCCGATCCGCATCCGATGCGGCGCATTCGCCGAGAACATGCCGCTCCGCGATCTGCTGGTCTCGCCGGACCACGCGGTGTTCGTCGATGGCAAGCTCATCTGCGCCCGCCAGCTGCTCAACGGCACGACGATCCGCCAGGAGAAGGGCTGGACTTCGGTCGAGTATTTCCATGTCGAGCTGGACGCGCACGCGATCCTGGTGGCGGAAGGCTTGCCGGCGGAGAGCTACCTCAACACCGGCAACCGCGGCTTCTTCGCCAACTCGGGCGAGCCGCTGGTGCTGCATCCCGACCTGACGGACGAGACGGACTATCCGGCCCGTGCGGCGGGGTCATGCGCGCCGTTCGTGTCGGACGAGGCCAGTGTGCTGCCGGTGTGGCAGCGCCTGGCCGAACGTGCGGCGGCGCTGGGCCAGCCGACGCCGCGGCTCGACACGACAGACGATCCGGAGCTGCGGATCGTCGCAAAGGGCCGGACGGTGCGTCCGCTGTATGGCGAGAACGGACTGTACATCTTCGCGCTGCCGAAGGGCGCAATCGAGGTGCGCGTGATCTCGCGTGCCGGCGCACCGACCGATGCGCGGCCCTGGCTGGACGATCGCCGCTGCCTCGGCGTGAACGTGGAGCGGATCGTGCTGCGCGGCGCGAATGAGTTGCGGGAGGTTCCGGTCGATCATCCGGGCCTGTCGAAGGGCTGGCACGTGGTGGAGCGCGACGGTGTGGCGCTGCGCCGGTGGACCAGCGGCGATGCGGTGCTGCCGCTGCCGGTGCTGGGTGGCCCAACGATGCTGGAGATCCGCGCCGGCGGCAGGGGCATGGCGTATCTGTCGGGTGGCGCGCAGGAGCAGCGCGCAGCCTGAGATCAAGTGAGTTGCCACTCGTCTTGTGCGAGTGGGACCTCTTTCCCGCCCTCACCCTGCCTCCACCAACTCCAGCGCCTCGCGGCTCGGGCCCTTGATCATGACAGCGCGCGTCTCGCCGAGGCGGTAGGGCTCCCGAAGGAACGTCACGCCTTCGTTGCGCAGCTTGGCGACCCACGCATCGAGATCGGCCACGCCCAGCGCGATGTGGTCCTGCAACTGACCCAGAGAAGTAGCCAGCGGCGCCTCGCCCTGGTTGGCGTACCAGGTCAGCACCACGTCGCCGAACTCCACCCCGGCCCGCGGCGTGCGGAACATCCCCTCGCGATTGAGCGCCGGCCAGGTGCGGTCCGCCCCGCGCGCAACCTTGCAGTCGGCCTCGGTCGGCGGCGCCCCCGCGAAGCCCGCGCGCACCGGGGCGTTCAGATGCTTCTGGTACCAGAGCAGCGCACACAGCGGCTCCTCCTGCCAGAGATGCACGTGGTTGAACCGTTCGGACGGATAGTTTCCGGCATACTCGACGAGCGCATTGTCGGGGCCCGCCATATACGAGAAACCGCCGCCGCCGGGCGCCCCGATGCCGTCGCGCCGCGCCTCCGCGATCTGCGCCTTCGTCAGGCCGAGCACGCCGCCGACATTCGGCCAGGTGTCGCTGCTGATCAGCACGGAACCGCCTTCGTCCGTCGTGTAGAGCGGCAGCAGCCGGACGTCGGCACGGTCCTGGAACGCCGCGAGGCTCTTGCGCGCGTCGGTGACGTGCCAGCCGAAATGCCAGATCGCACTCTGCGGCCCGGTCGGTGGCGGCGCGGAGACCTTGGTAAACAGCAGCATGACGTTGTTGGGCGACAGCAGCGCCGGAAAACCGCCCCAGTCGCCCTTGGTGCAACTCGAGAACTGGCGCGTGTACCAGTCGATAGCCGCATCGGGATCGACCGAGTTCAGATGCAGATGATGGAACGTTGGCGTGGGCAGCATCGTCGTTCCTCCCATTGTCGGCGTCACGATAGACCCGCCTTGCGCCCCCGCCCAGGATCGGCGATCAGTCCGGCATGCAACGCATCTTCTCCGGCATCCAGCCCTCCGGCATCGCCCACCTCGGCAACTACCTCGGCGCGCTCCGCAACTGGGTGGCGCTGCAGGACGGTCACGACTGCATCTACTGCGTCGTCGATCTGCACGCGATCACCGAGTGGCAAGACCCGAAGCAACTGGCGCAGCAGACGCGCGAGATGGCGGCGGTGCTGCTGGCCTGCGGCATCGACCCGGGGAAACACATACTGTTCGCCCAGTCCACGGTACGGGCGCACGCACAGCTTGCCTGGATCTTCAACTGCGTGGCGCGGCTTGGCTGGCTGAACCGCATGACGCAGTTCAAGGACAAGGCTGGCAAAAACCGGGAAAACGCATCGGCCGGGCTGTATGTCTATCCCAATCTGATGGCCGCCGACATCCTCGCCTACCACGCGACCGGCGTGCCGGTGGGCGAGGACCAGCGCCAGCATCTGGAGCTGGCGAACGACATCGCGCAGAAGTTCAACCACGACTATGGCGTGGAATTCTTCCCGCACATCGACCCGCTGATCATGGGGCCGGCGCCGCGCGTCATGAGCCTGCGCGACGGCACGAAGAAGATGTCGAAGTCCGATACGTCGGACCAGAGCCGCATCAATCTGAACGACGATGCCGACACGATCGCTCTGAAGATCCGGCGCGCGAAGACCGATCCCGAGCCGCTGCCCTCCGAGCCTCAGGGCCTGGAGAAGCGGCCCGAGGCGCGCAATCTGGTCGGCATCTATGCGGCCCTTGCGGGCATCGACCATGCCGGCGTGCTGCGGGAGCATGGCGGCAAGGGATTCGGCGCGTTCAAGGAGGCGCTGTCGGCGTTGCTGATCGACAAGCTGAGCCCGATCGCCGCCGAGACGCAGCGCCTGTTGGACGATCCGGCCAGTGTGGACGCGGTGCTGCGCGACGGTGCCGCACGTGCCGCCGCGATCGCCGATCCGATCGTGGCCGAGGCGGAGCGACTGATGGGGTTCCTGCGGGTGTAGCGGCCTGATTTGGTGGTCGCAGCGGTCCACCGATAGTGGTCGGGGCTGGCGAGCGCCTTCCGCCGCCACCATTTTGGCGAACGCGCTACTCTGCTTTGGATGTAATCAACAGACCTGACCGGCGTGAGATCGAGATGGATAATATACGACGTGCGCTCGCGCAGCCAGCCCGTCGATTGCAGCAGGCCGATGGCCGATGGCGCCACTGGATCTGGGTCACGCCGGCGTTGGCTCCGGATCGTAATCGAACCTGACGGCGAGACGGTGCACAACGCTTTTGGGACCGGGGATTCAAGCCGTGATCAGTGACCCAACAATCCGCTATCGACCCGAAACCGATACTCTGGCCATAGAGCTGCGGCCCTGGCCGGGCGATGTGATCGGCGATGCTTCCCTGATCGGAGGCGAAGACGCCGGGCCGGATCTCGTGATCCACTACGCGGCCGACGGCAAGCCCTGGCTGTGGGAAATCGAGCATGCGTCTGCTCATCCTGAGCACATCGCGGCGGCACTCCAACAGGTGCGCCGTCTGGCCGCCCAGGCGGCCTAAAATCTAGATGCGCGGGATCGTCACGCCGATCATGTCGCCCTCGCGCACGACGGACGTGAGCCGCGTCTCGTCCCACCCATCGGTGCCCGGCGGGCGCAGCGGCAGCACCATCCAGCGATAATCCGCCGTCGAATCGACGACGCGGATTTTCACGCCCTCGGGCAGCACCGTGCCCCACTCGGCGATCAGGCCGCGCGGGTCGCGCACGCCGCGCGCACGATAGGCGGCGGATTTGAACCAGAACGGCGGGTAACCCAGCACCGCGCGCGGATAGCAGCTGCACAGGGTGCAGACCACCAGATGATGCACATCGGCAGTGTTCTCCAGCACGCCCAACGGCGCCGAACCACGCATCGGGATGCCCAGCTCTTCCGCCGCCTTGGTCCCGTCCTCCAGCATCAGCGTGCGATACGCCGGATCGGTCCACGCCTTCGCCACCATGCGCGCACCCTGGCCGGGATTGGCCGCATCGGTGATCGCGATCCGTTCGGAGATCTCCGCACTCGAGGCGATCCCCTTCGCCGCCAGCAAATCACGCACCGCGGCCAGCAGTTTTTCTCCGTCGGTCTCCAGGATGTTCATGCCGGCTCCAGCCAATGTTCGTAGATTTCCACCAGCAGTCCGTCGCCCGCCCTTCCCTCCTGCCACACCGCAGGCTGATCGAACGCCACGTGGTACAGGGCGAGCTGTGCGGCTGGCCGAGCGAAGGCAAGGTCTTCGGGATTGGGAAACGCGCCGAGGCCGCGCACCACGGTGCCCTGCAAGCCGCGCAGATAATGGGGCGTGCGGATATGTACGGGGCCACGCGTCTCCGGCCAGTCGTCCTTCACCCGCACCGCCGTGCCGGGCGCCATTGCCGCCATCACACCCGCTCCAGCGCGGCGCGCAGCTCCGCCTCGGTGATGATGCCCTTGCGCAGCAGGTTATCGGTGATCGAGCGCATCCAGCGTCGGTAGTAGCTCAGACGATGATACTCCGCCTCGGGGATCGCCTCGATGCCGCGGCGCATCTCGTCCACCGTCATCAGGCGCTTCATGCGCAGCACCCCCGACAGGCCGTCGACCTCCTTGTCAAAGTCGGTCAGCGCGTGCGGTCCGACATCCACCGGCTCGCACATGAATTTGGAGACGCCCCCCAGGTCGTGGTGGGCCCTTGGTACATCCTTGTCCATGCCGCGAACGATAGCGCGTCCACCGTCGGATGCAAAAGCGTCAGTTGGTGAAGACCTCGCCCGGCAGCGCGCCCCAGAACTGGCTGCGCTTGAGGAACCCCCGGTAGTCGCCGACCTGCACCTGGCACCAGTCGGAGTTCGCTTGGCAGCCACGGATGTGCCCCACGACGCCCGGCTTCAGAATCGCCACTGGTGCGGCGGTGTCCTGCGCGTCCCGCCGCAACGTGGCGTCCGCGGCGGTGACGATGAAGCTGCGCCGGCCCGTGAGTGTCGCCGAGTGTACCCAGCCCTTGATCCCGTCGGGATCCTGCACCAGCCGCCAGACCTCGAATTCGCGCTCGATCTCGACCGGGAGCTCGCGGCGCTTGTAAACCCATTCGATCGGATAGCGCGTGCCGGGGCCGGCGCGCAGGTTCACTTCGTCCGAGCGGAGTGCTGCGTAGCGCGGCAAGGGCAGATTGGTGGCGGAACCCTTGATGTCGGTCTCGGTTTTCGGCGGCTCGACCGGGGCGGGCGTCGGCGGGGTCGCCGGAGCGGCGGTAGTGGCAGCCGGCGGTTTTGGCGGCGGCTTCTGCGCGTGTATCGGGCCGTGCGGTCGAACCACGGGCGGCGACTTTTTGCCTGTCTGATGCACCGGCTCGCGCGGGGCCGCAGTCGGTGGCTTGGATGCCGGCGACGGTGCGGTCTTCTGCTTCGGCGGCACCTGCAGCGTCCCGCTCGGCTGGCCGCCCGTGGTCTGGCCCAAGGCACCGGAGGAGGCGAGGAACATCCCGCACAACAACAGCAGAGGCAGCGACGCCGATACCGAAATGGACATGCACCATGGGTGCCAAGTCCCAGCGAGCCGGGTCAAGCGTGTAAACGCGACAATCGTGGCGCCGGCCAACCGCTGTGGCCTACACTGTCGGGAAATGGGCTGCGCAAGCAGCCGGCGTGGAGGGAATCATGTCCAGGGCCGATGCCGTCACCACGGTCACCGATTTTGTTCGCGTTCAGGCGCGCGAACGTCCCGATGCGGCCGCGTTCTGGTTTGAAGGCCGGGAGACCAGTTTTCATGAACTCGATGCGCGATCCAGCCAGTGCGCCCAGGCGCTGCTTGCTGCCGGTGCGCGGCCGGGCGAACGCGTGGCGACCCTGTGCAAGAACACCGACGCCTTCCCGGTGCTGTGGTTCGGCGCGATGAAGGCGCGGGCGTGCGCTGTGCCCGTGAACACGCGGCTCGCACCGCCGGAAATTGCCGCCATCGTACGCGACTGTGGCGCTAGCGTCCTGGTGTTCGGGCAGGAGTTCGCCGACGTGGTGGACGGCATGACGGATGAGTGCCCGGACCTGCGGACGCTGGTGCAGTTCGAGGCCGGCCACGCCGAACTGCCCGGTTTCGATGCGTGGATCGGCGCATTCCCGACGGTGGACCCTCGGCTGGCGGCCGACCCGACAGACGATATGATCCAGCTTTACACCTCCGGCACCACCGGGCTGCCCAAGGGGGTGCCGTTGACCCATGCCAATTGCCTGTCGCAGTGCCGAATTGGGTGGGAACTGCGCTACGGCCGGTGGGAGGCCGGCAAATCGACGCTGCTTGCGCTGCCGGTGTTCCATGTGGCTGGAGCCATCGTCGCGATGCTTGCGGTGTCGCAGGGCGCTCGCGCGGTGATGGTGCGCGAGATCGTTCCCGCGGAGCTTACGCGGGTTATCGCCGAGCAGCGCGTCGCCTATGCATTCCTGACGCCGACCGTGATCCACATGATCCTGGCCGTGCCGGAGTCGGCGGACGCTGATTTCTCGGCGTTGGAACAGATTTTCTATGGCGCCTCGCCGATCTCGGAGGACCTTCTGCGGCGGGCGATGGCGCGGTTCCCCTGCGCGTTCAGCCAGGTGTACGGCATGACCGAAGCGGCCGGCGTGGTGACCAGCCTGGCCCCCGAGGCGCATGTGCCGGGCAAGCTGCTGTCCTGCGGCGGAGCGGTTCCCGGCGTGGAGTTGCGCGTGCTGGATGCCGCGGGGGATGACGTGGCGCCGCGCGAGGTGGGCGAGGTCGCGGTGCGTGGCGCCGGCGTGATGCGCGGCTACTGGAAGCAGCCGGCGGCGACCGCGGCGGCGATCGATGGTGACGGCTGGTATCGCACTGGCGATGCCGGCTGGCTGGATGGCGACGCCGATCTGTTCATTTACGACCGGGTGAAGGACATGATCGTGTCCGGCGGCGAGAACGTCTATCCGGCCGAGGTGGAGAACGCGATCGATGGCCATCCTGCTGTGGCCGAGGTGGCGGTGATCGGTGTGCCGGACGAACGCTGGGGCGAGGCGGTGAAGGCGATCATCGTGCCCAAGCAAGGCGCGCCGGCGGACGAGGCTTCGATCATTGCGTGGGCGCGCGAGCGGATCGGCGGGTTCAAGGTGCCGAAGTCGGTGGATTTTGTGGCGGCGCTGCCGCGCAATGCCACGGGCAAGGTGCTGCGGCGGATGTTGCGGGAGCGGTACTGGGCGGGGATGGGGCGACGGGTGGGGTAGGCAAGTTCAACGGATAATCCGCTGTGCGATTGTCAGCTCTGGGCGGTCAGCGGGCAGAGAGCAGCCGAGCCCTCGGCAACCACCCCGCGCCCCACCCGATCAGTTCGAACCGGCCGCCGCCTCTCCCAACGCGGACGTGCTTCCTGAAAAAGCGCTTTTCGACGACTACCGCTGGTTAACCCTGAGGCAACGCGAAGTACGTCGCT
>DATMND010000378.1:0-4658 GCA_035569235.1 Acetobacteraceae bacterium
CTTCCTGGTTGTTCTCGGTATGTGCGGCATCTATCGGGAATAGCGCCAGGGATACGAATGCAACTACAAATATCGTCCTGTTGCGTCTTTTCTCGTTCCGAGTCTATGTAAATATATAGCCGCTTGCAACAACTCGCGCGACACATCACGAATTGACGCAAGGCAAACCGCGACATTCCCGTTACAGGCGTTAATTCGCTGTCAAATCGCATGGGATTTGCAGCGGGCGCGATCTGTGCAATGAATTGAGGAGCCATGCTGAGCAGCCCGACACTGTTCGGTAGGCACTAGGGGCGGGGGGCGTGTCGCAGCGTCTCCCGCTTCGCTATTCAGGCACTGCTACCGCGATTCGGCAAGGTTAGTCCGCAGCCAAAAGAGTGGGCGCAATAAGGCGTTCTGGTTCGTCGGCCGCCGCATTGATAATGCATCGGAGGTAATACGCGAGTGGCCGGTCGTCGTCGGCCGCTCTCTGCTGCATGATCGCAAATACTCTGGGCGCT
Source organism: Acetobacteraceae bacterium (assembly GCA_035569235.1). GTDB lineage: Bacteria > Pseudomonadota > Alphaproteobacteria > Acetobacterales > Acetobacteraceae > JAMXLO01. Next base: position 501 of record DATMND010000378.1, read on the forward strand.
AAGCGCACATGGACCGGCGTCAACAAGGCGGACTCGTCCAGTAACGGGGGCCTCCCGCGCTTTGCCGCTGTCGGCATCGGTAGATCGACGTAGCCCAAATCGGAGAGCATTTCGGGCGCAAATCTGAACCATTCCCCGACTTCGCGGAGATGCTCAAACCGCTGATGAAGCTCCCACTCCACGTCAACGTGACCTTCCAGAATTCGGATGATCCGCAACTTGGTCTGGCTGCTCGTTTGCAGTGACGCAAGCCGCTGTTTCGGCGAGTGGGAGTAACCGATTTTAACGTGGCCTTCCGGACCGCCGCCCTGGATCATGTAGACGGCCATCAGGCGGGTTTCCCACGCGCCCTGGTCGCGCGCGCGGCGATAGCATCATCCACGATCAGCGTCAGCAGTTGCGCCACCGGCCGACGCTCAGCGTCAGCCCAGGTCTGGACGGCCGCGAGCGTCGGCAGTGATAGGCGCAGGTGCATGTTCCGGAAGTCTGGGCTCAGCCGCTTGGGCCTGCCGGGGGGTGCTTTACGTGCCATAGATACTCTATAGCCTAGTGGAGTCTTTTATGCAACCTCGTCTTTCCGTATATTTTCCATAGATTCTCATAGACATGCCTGCGACGCCGCGCTATACATCCTCTCACGCACCGAACCGAGAGGACGCCGCCATGACCCGCAAACCAGCCGCTCCCAAGATGGAACGCATTTCCCCGCCCGATGATGCCGCGTTTATGCGGTTCGTCGATACTCACAAGGCCGGCCCCGGCGGTCCAAAGCCCCGGCACATGGCTGGCACAACTGATTGGCCGACCGCAGACGGCGAAGTGTTCGCGATGAAGCAGACCGTCCCTGGTCGTGGGACGCGGTACTTCGTCAGCAGCAATTTCCTCCAGTCATGGCTGAGGAGCGTGTGATGTTCGCCCGACGCCCCGCCGCCCTTCGCTCGCGCCACCAGTCCACCGGCGCGCAATTCCTCTGCACCACGCTGATCCGCCGCGACGCCGATGGCGCTCCGGTCGAGTGCGACGTGCTGCTCACCTTCGCGAGCCACTGCACTGCCCGGGGCTGCGCCGCGCGCACCTATGGCGATCCGGCCGACTGCTACCCGGCGGAGGGCAACGAGTGGGAGCACGAGCTCATCGGGATTGCGTTCGACGCGCCCGGCTGCGCCGCGCCGGACGATGCGCCCGGCGCTCTGACGCCGCTGGAGATCGCCGACATGGACGCGTGGTTCGACGCGCACCAGCGCGAGGCGGACGAGATCGCGGACGGCAACGCTATGGAGTCCGTGTGATGGCAATCGTCCGCACCGATATCGTCCAGGGCAGCGACGCTTGGCTGACCGCGCGGCTCGGGATACCGACCGCCAGCGAGTTCTCGCGAATCATAACCGCCGTCAAAGGCGACCTATCCAAAAGCGCGCGGAAATACGCGCATGCACTGATAGCCGAGACGATGCTTGGCCGTCCGTTGGAGAAGCCGCCCGGCATTCCGTGGGCGATGAAGCGCGGCAAGGATTTGGAGCCGATCGCGGTCGGACGCTACGCCGAAGAGCACAAGGTCGAGGTGCGCCGGGTTGGTTTCGTGACCACAAATGACGGCCGGATCGGCGCGTCACCCGACGGGTTGATTGTCGGCACGCGCGGCGGCCTGGAGGTCAAATGTGTGCTCGATGACAATCATGTCGGCATCTGGGCTGACGGTCCAGGCGACGATTATAAGCAACAAGTGCAGGGCAATCTCGCCGTGTGCGAGTTGGACTACTGGGACCTGTATGCGTGGCACCCGGACCTGCCGCCCATAACGATCCGAACCAAACGCGACGAACCGTATATCGCGAAGATGAGCGCGGCACTTGTCGAGTTCCTGGCCATCCGGGACGAGATGCTCGCGAAGGCATTGGAGGCCGGCTGGCGCATGACAAAGAGCGACGTGCCGGCAACATGGACCGCGGTCAAATACGCGGCGTAATCAGTAGCAACAGGGAAACACAGACAATGACACTCGGATTGAAGGCTTATCACACGGGCGGCACCTTTACCGCGCGGTACGAGTATAATGCAAAATCAGGGAGAATTTCCCGCGTCGATCGCACCGCCGACAACACCGGCACGATCAAGGTGGACATCACGGCGTCACTACCGATGTTCGCCTGGGATGTGGCGTCGATCGAAATTGGCTGGGTAAATTTCCAGGCTGGCGCGGCGCCATCGTTTACCATGGTTCCGTTCGGCCAGCCGATGCCGGCGCGTCCAGACGGCAACCACAAGGCCGGATTCCGCAGCAAGGTGTGGGATGGCCGCGAGGCGATGGTGCGGGAGTTCTCCTCGACGGCCGGCGCGACGGTCAACGCGATCGAGGAACTGTGGGATGTGCTTGTCGCCACACCAGAAGCTGCGGCCGGCCGCGTGCCGGTGATCCAGTTGGCCGGCGTGGTGCCGATCACCGGGCGCAACGGCACAAACTATGCTCCGCGCCTAGTCCTCATACAGTGGATCGAGCGCGACGCGGCGATCTTCGGCCCGCGCACCGTGGCCGCACCCGGCGCCGCGCCGATTGCCCCGCCCGTGCTGGTCGCGCCGCAGCCCGCGCAATGGCAGGCCGCGCCGGTTGCCGCGCCGGTTGTCGCAACGTGGCCGGTGGCCGCGTGACCGACGCCGAAGAACGCGAACTGAAAGGCGAGTTGATGAAAACGCAGATCGAACTGTATCGCGTGCAACTCCGCTGGGAGCCATGGAAGGCGCTCGCGGCGATGGTTGCCGCAGCCGCTGTATTCGCGGGCGGCGTTCTCGCGGTGTCCAGTTGGAGCCGCCCGCCCGCGCCGCAAACCGTCAATGTCCACCTGGACGCACCATTAGGAATCACAAAATGAGCGACACCAACACCCCGCACGATGCCGCGATCGCCGTCATCACCGACCGCGTCCGCGAGCTGGACGTCGAGATCCTGGAGCACCAGCGCGCCATCGACGTCGCCTCCGCCAGCCGCGGCGAGCTGCTGGACCTGATCGCCACGCTCTCCCGCAAGCCGCGCGCACGGAAGGCGCGTGCGACGGAGCCGGCGAGCGCGAACGTGCTGGAGCTGGCGCCGGCGGCGGTGGTGGTCGAGCCGGCGGAGGCGGCGTGATGGTGGTCCGGGCAGGCTGTGACCCTCTAAAGCCCGCAAGCCCCGTCCTTCAGGGCGGGGTAAGGGCGTCCTTGCCTTCTTCTGAGGCCACATCTACAGTTTCATCCATTGCGGGTCCAAACCGCGATCTAGGGCTGGACGAGCCCGAAGTTAACGCCTGTCGAGATGCAGTGAGTCCTGCGGGGTCTGCCGGTTCCTCGTGCAGCGAGGGTAAAGGCCCCATCCTGGGGCCTGTGCGAGAACCAAGCACCAACCCCGTGGGCAGCGTCGTTGAAGCAGGAAGCAGCCTAGAGAAATCTGGGAACCCTCGCCCTTCAGGGCGGGGAGCATGTCAGTACTTCATCCGCGTGACAGAAGACGACGGCAGCCAATGGGTAGATGCGGAAACGTTCGATCAATGCGTGGCCGCGCTGAAGTTGCTGGTTGCCGACGTGCAGGATTACCCAGCGTGGCAACGTCCGTGTCATGCGCTGGACGTAGCCCGCGCCGCCATCGCTAGGGCAACCGGGGAGGCGACGTGACCGTGCCCGTTGCATTCATGCTCGGTCTCGGCATCGGCGCGGCGGCGGTGTTCGTCGTCATATGGACCGCGATGAGCAGCCGCTGGCCATGGTGAGCCGGACGCTGGACATGAAAAAACCGCCGCACCCGGAAGGAAAGGGAGAGCGGCGGCTGAGGTTGTTGAGCTCTTGGTTAGGAGTGGCGCGCGATTACACACCGCAGCTACGATGCGCCGGGCGCGCGGCGCGGGTCAACCGGCGACCCGTCGTCTCGGCCGCACCTTCCGCACCCGCTCCGGCAGCGGCGTCCACCCCGCGATCGTCGCCGCGCACTCGCGCGCCTGGTCGTGGTCCGTGATGCCGGGAAACAGCCGCCGGAGTTCGACGGCGCCGGCGAGCTCGCCACGCTGGAACGCGGCGCGGATGGCGGCGGCCTCAGCCTCGGAGACGACGAACACCGGATCAGCACTCCGACAACGGCGTTAGACACTCGGCCGGCAGCCCCGTGCATCCGCATTGCGTCGTCAGCACGCACCG
>DATMND010000379.1:0-3312 GCA_035569235.1 Acetobacteraceae bacterium
CGGCCGAGGAGCTTGCGGCGGTGCCGCCTGTTGAGCGCACCCGAATGCGTGAACGGGCGGCAGCCGAATTGCGCGACGCCGACATGGTGATCGACAGCATCGCGGACCTGCCGCGCGCCGTCGCGGCGATCGACGCGCGTCTTGCCGCCGGGGAGCGGCCTGGGGTCGTTGGATAGAAGCTTATACCTACCGGCCCTGACAGTGACCCACCGATCGCCACAGCGCCGTCATGCCGACCCCCGGGTCGGGCCAAAAGCCCGCCCGAGGACAGGCTCCGGTCGGCATCCACGTCTGCTTTTTGTGCTGGCATCGAAGACATGGATGGCGGGCCTTCGCCCGCCATGACGGGGTTGAGCAGCTCTCCGGTGCTTCACCGCCTCAGACTACGGCCTGGCTGCACCTTGAGTGTTCACGTAACACGCATAGACCGACGTGCTTGCGCACATATACAGCCGGTTTCGCAACAACGCTCCAAAGACAAGATTGGCACAGGTCTCCGGCAGGTGGATCTTGCCGAGCAGGTCACCGCTGGGGGCGTAGCAGCGAACGCCGTCCTCCTTCGGATCGGCCCAGCCCATGCTGCACCAGACATTTCCCTCGATGTCGCAGCGCATGCCGTCCGTGAACCCTGGCGCGAAGCCCTCGGCGAACACCTTGCCGTTGCTGACCTTGCCTGCGTCGATGTCCACGTCGAAGACGCGGATATGGGAGGGTCCGCCGTGGGTGATGCCGCTGTCGATGACGTAGAGCTTCTTCTCATCCGGTGAGAAGCAGATGCCGTTGGGCTGCGTGAAATCGTCAACGATGAGCGTGACATTGCCGGTCTGCGGATCGACCCGATAGACGTTGTGGGTGGCCTGCTCCTGCGCGGCTTGCAGTCCCTCGTAGTTGCCGCCGATACCGTAGCTCGGATCGGTAAACCAGATCGTGCCGTTCGAGGCGACGACCAGATCGTTCGGCGAATTGAGGCGCTTGCCGTTGTAGCTGTCCGCGATCACCGTGATGGTGCCATCAAGCTCGGTGCGGCTCACGCGGCGGCCAGCATGCTCGCACGAGAGCAACCGCCCCTCACGGTCGACGGTGTTGCCATTTGAATTATACGAGGGTGTGCGGAACACGCTGAGGTGGTTGTCGTCCTCGACGAGGCGCATTTGGCGGTTGTTTGGAATGTCGCTGAAGATCAGATACCGGCCCGCGCGGAAATAGGCAGGGCCCTCCGCCCAGCGGAAGCCGGTGGCGACGCGCTCCACGGCGCCCGTCCCGACGCTGCCCTTGAACCGCTTGTCGAGCGATTCAACGTGAGGATCGGGATAGCGTGTCCCCTGCAGCGGGCCGAGCGGCAGGCGCAGGTCGCCCGCGGCCCGCAGTGCATCTCCTGTTTCGCCAAGCAGTGGTTCGGTTGCGGCGGTTGCGGCCTTCAGCGCGCCGACCGTCGCAGTGGCCGTCGATGCGGCCAGAAAAAGGCGTCTGTTCATGTTTCCTCCTCACTCCGGTTTAGTCCGGTTCCGACGGAGCTTAGGCAATGTGCCCCCGATGGGCGAGATGCTACGATCGGGACATACCGAAGGAAACCAACATGAGGCTGGGCCCTGCTCGCTTGTTCTCCGGTCTCGCGCTCCTTGCCGTCACGCTCTCCGCACCGGCGCAGGGCCGCATCACGCGCGTCGAGGTCGCAAAGGTGGAACCGGCATTCGACGGTCAGCCATTTGGCACAGTGGGGCCCTTCGAGCGCGCGACCGGTCGTGCCCATGGCGATGTCGATCCCAATTCGCCCGACAACAGCATCATCCAGGACATCGCCCTGGTGCCGCGCAACCAACGCGGCATGGTCGAATACACCACCGACATCGATATCCTGCGGCCAGCCGATCCGACCAAATCCAACAACGTCCTGCTGTTCAACGTAATCAACCGCGGCAACAAGGGCGCTCTGCCCCTGTTCAATGCTGATGTGCCGCCGAACCTCGCCGACAACAACGCGGTGAAGATCGCCGGCGACGGTTGGCTGCAACGGCAGGGCTACACGCTGATCTGGTTTGGCTGGCACGCGGACGTGCTGCCGCGCGGCGGTCGCATGACCCTGTCCGTGCCGATCGCGTGCAACCCGGACGGCTCACCCATCACGGGCCTTGTGCGCGCCGAGTTCGTCACGACGGCGCCCGCGACAACATTGAACCTGTCGAGCGGCTGTTTCACCGGTGTGACCTATGCCGCGTCTCCAACGGTCAGCACTGACAACCAAACTCCGCTGTCCGACGGATTCGTGCCGACACTGACCGTGCGCGTGCGCGAGAACGCGCCGCGCATGCCGATCGCCAGCAGCGAATGGCGCTTCGGCAGCTGCGACGAACCGCCGGCGGACGACCGCAAGGTCTGCTACCCGGCGGGGTTCAAGCCGGGGCACCTCTATGAACTGATCTACCGTGCCAAGGACCCGCTGGTGCTCGGCTTAGGACTGGCGGTTGCGCGCGACCTTGGCGCGTTTCTCAAGAGCCAGGACAAGGATGACGCCGGCACGCCGAACCCGGTGGTGCATGGCGAACAGGTGAAATCCCTTATCATGGGTTCGTCGCAGAGCGGGCGGATGATCCGCACGCTGTTGCTTCTGGGCTTGAACCGCGCCGAGGGCGGCGGGCGCGCGTTCGATGCGGCGCTGCCGCATATCGGCGGGGGATTGCTGGCGATAAACATCCGCTTCGGCCAGCCTGGCCGAGGCTAGAACGATCAGGTCGATCATCTGTTCCCGACCTACGAATTTCTGAGGTGGACCCCGGAAACTGGACAGGCAGCTAAGAGAGAGTCTCCCCTTCGCGCGGCCGGTTGGCCGAAGGTGAGACATGACCAATACTCGGAAGAACCACAGCGCTGAGTTCAAGGCGAAGGTGGCGCTGGCCGCGGTGCGGGAGGACGGCACTGTAGCTGAGCTTTCGAGCCGGTTTGGCGTGCATGCCAGCCAGATCCATGCATGGAAGAAGACGCTACTGGATGGAACGGCGTCTTTGTTTGCGCGAAGCAATACCAATGGGAAGGACGGCGCGGCGGCGGAAGAGGCCCAGCTGGCACCGCTGTATGAGAAGATTGGCCAATGCACTGCTGTCCGGAGCAATGCGAACGAACCGGCTTGACGCCTTGAAATAGCTAGCTTTGAGCCAAATAAGTTTCGCGCCAATAAGCAAAATTCCCCGATCTTGCGGTTGAACAGCAAAATCCGCCGTTTTGTATAGGTTGACGCTGTTTGCCCGCAGCGGTGTTCAGGTCGTCTGAATGTAGAGATAGGGCGTGCCGTCGGCCTCGGCCCCGAAGCTGGTCGCC
>DATMND010000380.1:0-2570 GCA_035569235.1 Acetobacteraceae bacterium
TTCGAGACCATTTCGACAACGCCCGCGGAACGGCCTAGCGAGGAAACGATTCGACGTTTCGTCGAGCGGCTCGAATATCACTGTCGCGGGGCGCCATACAATTGGTTCAACTTCTATGATTTTTGGGCATGAGCACAGGCACATCACGGGATCGGCCCTGGTTCCCAGGGTTCATCGTTGTCGCGGCCCTCGTAATCGCACCGTACCTTGCCGCCGCCGACACCCCGCCAGCGGTATCGGCGTGGGGATTGCCGGAGCTCATGGCCAGCATGCACGGCGTGCGCACCGAGAGCGCGCGCTTTGTGGAACAGAAATTCGTGCAGCTGCTGGCTCGACCGCAGCAATCCTCCGGCACGCTGATCTTCAACGCGCCGGACCGGCTGCAAAAGGAGACGCTGGCGCCCATGGCGTCCCGGCTTACCGTCAATGGCGATCGCCTCACGGTCGTGCAGCCGGATGGCAAGACCCGCGACATGTCGCTGTCGGAAGTTCCCGAGATCGGTGCGCTGGTCGAAAGCATTCGTGCCACGCTCGCCGGCGACGGTGCGACGCTCACGCGGTATTATACACCTACGCTGTCGGGCACCGCCGGTAACTGGTCGCTGATACTGGAGCCCCGCGACAGTCGGCTGCGCAATCTCGTGACAACCATCCGCTTGCAGGGCGAGGGGACCGTCATCCGCAGCATCGAAACCGTGGAGCGCGATGGCGACCGGACGGAGATGACCATCACGCCTGACCCGCGATGATGGCTGCGAGATGATGCCGGGCCGCCGTGTCGTCATCGCCCTCTGGGTCGCGGGGCTGCTCATTGCCGGTTCGGTGATCATGCGGACGGAGTTCAGCACCGACATGTCGGCGTTTCTGCCACGCTCGCCCCTACCGGCGCAGCAGATTCTGGTCGATCAGCTCCGCGAGGGAATTGTCTCCCGTCTCGTGCTGCTGGCGATCGAAGGCGCCCCACCCGAGACTCTGGCCGCGCTGAGCAAGACGCTGGCCGGCGAACTGCTCATGGACCCGGCGTTCGGTATGATCAGCAACGGCGATGAAGCGGCATTCGCGCGTGATCGCGACGTGCTGTGGCGCAACCGCTATCTGTTGAGTCCCTCCGTCGCGCCCGAACATTTTACCTCGGCCGCTCTGCATGCGGCGCTGGAGGAGGACGTCCAGCTGCTCGGATCGGAGTTGGGCATGCTCGCCAAACGCAGCATCGCGGCCGACCCGACCGGCGAGATGCTCCGGCTGATCGGAGCGTTCAGTGCGCAGGCGCATCCGGCGTTGCACGACGGCGTATGGGTTTCACTTGACAAGGGCCGTGCGCTCCTGATGGTCCAGACCGTTGCAGCAGGCTTCGATATCGATGGGCAGGAACAGGCGCTCCACCGGATCGAGAACGCCTTTGCCTCTGCTCGGCAGCGCGCCTCAGCCGCGGATCGCCCGGCCGCCAACCAAGCCAGGCTGATCGAAACCGGCCCCCCGGTGTTTGCCGTGCGGACGCGCGCGCGCATGAAGTCGGACGTGGCGCGGCTGTCGCTGATCGCCGCCGCATTGGTTTCGGCCATCCTGCTGTTCGCCTATCGCTCCGCGCGCATTCTGGTGCTTGCGCTCCTGCCGGTGGTGAGCGGAGTGCTCGCCGGGATTGCTGCTGTCAGCATGGCGTTCGGCTTCGTGCACGGCATCACCTTAGGATTCGGGGTAACGCTGATCGGCGAGGCTGTCGACTATGCAATCTACCTGCTGACCCAGACCGCGCCGGGCGGCGAATCTGCCGCGACCTTGTCGCGCATCTGGCCAACACTGCGCCTAGGCATGCTGACCTCGGTCTGCGGCTTCAGTGCCATGCTGCTGTCGAGTTTCACAGGTTTCGCCCAACTCGGTCTGTTCACCATCACCGGGCTCGCTGTCGCGCTGGCGGTGACGCGCTGGGTGCTGCCGATGCTGCTGCCACATGGATTCGCCACAACTAACTCGGCACGCTTCGCCGTGCCGGTGCTGGCGCTGATGCGCACCGGCGTCAGCCTCCGTTTCGTCGTGCTTGGCCTTGTTGTCGCTGCGGCTATGGCTCTGGTGTTTCACCACGGCGCGTACTGGGACGACGAACTGGCAAGCATGAGCCCGCTGCCCGTGGCGGAAAAGTCGCTGGACGAGCAGTTGCGCCGCGAGCTCGGCGCGCCCGACGTCCGCTACCTCATGGTCGTGCAGGCGCCGAACCGTGAGTCAGCGCTGGCCGCAAGCGAGCGGGTTGCCGCCCGCCTTGAATCACTTGTCGCCCAAGGCATGATCGGCGGCTTCGACGCGCCCGGCACCTGGTTGCCCAGCCTGGCGACGCAGCATTTGCGCCAGACCGCGCTGCCGGATTCAACAACCCTCAAGGCCAGCATGGCGGAGGCGATGGACGGCACTCCGTTCCGCGCGGATACATTTTCTCCGTTCCTAACCGACGTCGAAGCCGCGCGACGCCAGCCGCTTCTGCAACGCGCCGATCTGAACGGCACCAGCCTGGCGCTGCGGCTTGATTCGCTGCTGGTGGAGGCAAGTGGCCGCTGGCTTGCCATGCTGCCGCTGCGCGG
>DATMND010000381.1:0-3061 GCA_035569235.1 Acetobacteraceae bacterium
CCACGGCGCGCGGCGCAAATGGCAGCGCGAGTTCGTGCGCCAGCACATTGGCGGTACCGAGCGGGATTACCCCCAGCCGCGCCGGCGATCCCAACAGCCCGTCCGCGACTTCCGCGATCGTGCCGTCGCCGCCGGCGGCCACCACCATCGACGCGCCGGCACATACTGCCTCACGTGCCAGGGCCCGTGCGTGGCCCGGACCATGCGTCTCCGCCAGATCGATGCGAACTCCGTTTGCGACCAGGACATCGAGCACAGGCCACAACAGGTTGGTGCGACGCCGTCCCGCGACGGGATTGAACACGATAATCAATGTGGAGCGTGCATTGGGCCAATCACGAATCCGGTTTAGTTGACCATCTGCTGTCTCTGTTGCGGATAGATGACGATCAGGTTGCCAAGGCGTGACTTTTACAATGCGCGGCAACATTCGGTTTCGTCATGCAAACTTAATTTTATCCACAGCGATTCGGCAGTATTTGATGTCCTCACATGAACGCCCCAATCCTTCCCGGCACGCGACCGATCTATCGCAGCATTTTTGTTTCCGATACGCATCTTGGTACACGTGGCGCGCGCTGCGACTTCCTTGCGGACTTCCTGCGCCGTACCAGTTCCCAACACCTGTTTCTGGTCGGCGACATCATCGATGGTTGGCGCCTGCGCAAGTCCTGGTACTGGGACGAAAGCCACGACGAGGTGCTGCGACAGATCCTGCGCCATGCGCGCGGCGGTACCGAGGTGACCTACATCCCCGGCAACCACGACGAGATGTTTCGCGCCTGGCTGGACCCGATTGCCCAGGGCGGCCTCGAGATCGCGGGCATTCGCCTGCGCCAGGAAGCCGTACATGTCACTGCCGACGGCAAGCGCTTGCTCGTGATGCACGGCGACGAATTCGACAGCGTGGTGCGCTACGCCAAGTTTCTCGCGTTGCTCGGCGACGGGGCCTACTCCGTGGCGCTGGTGTTCAACCGCTGGTTCAATTCGCTGCGCCGCCGCCTCGGCTATCCATACTGGTCGCTGTCCGCCTGGCTCAAACGCCAGGTGAAAGGGGCGGTAAAGGCGGTCGATCGATTCGAGAGCGCGCTGGCCAACGAAGCGCGCCGCCGCGGTTTGGACGGCGTTGTGTGCGGTCACATCCACCATGCCGAAATGCGCGAGGTGCAGGGCGTGCTCTACATCAACGACGGCGACTGGGTGGAAAGCTGCACCGCGCTGGTGGAACATCACGACGGGCGGCTTGAGCTGATCGACTGGGCGGCGGCCAACAATCTGTCGTTCTTCACACCACGGCGGACTCCGCTGCGTGCAACTGCCTGACACTGTTGCCCTCGACACGCCGGCCGGCTGCGACACGATGCTGCCTCCCGCGCCTTCGTACCGGCTGCTGATTGTAACCGACGCCTGGCTGCCGCAAACGAACGGCGTGGTGCGCACGCTGACCCTGGTGGCGGGTGAACTGCACGCGATGGGTCACGTGGTGGAGGTGATCGGACCGGACCGGTTCCGCACCATCCCGTGCCCTACCTACAGCGATATTCCGCTCGCGTTGCTGCCGCGCCGGCGCATGGTCCGCATGATCGAGGCCTTCCGTCCCGAGGCGCTGCACATCGCAACGGAAGGCCCGCTTGGCATGGCGGCGCGCAGTTGGGCGAAACGGTCCGGCTTTGCCTTCACCACAGCGTTCCACACACGCTTTGCCGAATACCTCAAGGCACGGACTGGCATTCCGCTTCGCCCGGTGTACGCCTGGATGCGTCGCTTCCATGATGCGGGGCAGGGCATGATGGTGGCGACGCAGTCCCTGCGCGACGACCTTGCCGCGCGCGGCTTCCGCAATATCAGGCCCTGGTCGCGTGGGGTGGATCTGGCTCTGTTCAAGCCCGAGCCGCGCGAGCATTGGAATCTGCCACGGCCCATCTTCCTCTATGTCGGGCGCGTGGCGGTGGAGAAGAACATTGGCGCATTTCTCGATCTCGATCTGCCGGGATCGAAGATCGTGGTCGGAGGCGGTCCGATCCTGCCGCGTCTGCGGCGGGAATATCCGAACGTACTGTTCACCGGTCCGCTGCGCGACGATGCGCTGGCGCGTGCCTATGCCGGTGCGGATGTGTTCGTGTTCCCGAGCCTGACCGACACATTTGGGTTGGTCCTGCTGGAAGCTCTGGCCTGCGGCACTCCTGTGGCGGCCTTCCCGGTGACCGGACCGATCGACATCCTTCGCGGTGCGACCGGCAGGATCGGAGCGGTGAACGCCGACCTTCGCGCGGCGGCGCTGGAGGCAGCGAGCGGCGACCGCGTCGCATGCCGGGCTCACGCCGAACGCTGTTCCTGGCGCGCCTGCGCGGAGGTTTTCCTTTCCAACCTCGTGCCGTTGACGCGGGAGCACCTCGTCGTCTCCACGAAAGCGGAGGTCCGGGTTTGAACTGGGCTTCCGGTTTCGCGGGAACGAGTGCGTGCGTGAGGACGCGTTGTCAGCACGGTTGGAGTCCGAAGCCTTTCAGTACGCGGCGTCAAGCAGCCGCATCGCGTCCTCGATCTGACCCTCCGGCGAGCGTTCGCCCGCGTTGGCGTTGAAGTTCTTCACTGTTTCGGCAGCGATGGTCCGAAGGTCCTGCCGTGGGATATTTAGCTGGCGCAACCGTGTCGGCACCCCAATGCGCGCATAGAGCGCATCGAGCCTGTCGGCCACAGCGAGCGCAGCCTGTCGTCCCTCCATTTCGTCGCGCCAGACACCCAGCGCCTCCGCGACCTGTTGTGCCGATCGCGCATCGACTGATTCGGTCAGCCGTATCTTCGCGGCATGGACAACCGAGGTCGATTCTCCCTGCCCGACATGCGGATAGCGCACATGCAGCGCCGTCGAGACCGCGTAGTTGCCGGAGAACGCACCGCCCTGGGATCGGCTGGACCCATCGTCCTCGGCGCGATTCACCAGGAAGGCTGCAATGCCGAGATCGGTGCGCAGGGACGGGTTGTCCAACTCTTCGACCAGCCGCGGATAGGCGCGGTGTGCCAACCGGAACGCATGGTTCCGGTCGCCCTCCGCCAACGGATT
>DATMND010000382.1:0-7940 GCA_035569235.1 Acetobacteraceae bacterium
ATCACCATCATCGGCCTGCAGCTCGGCGGCATCATCGCCTTCGCCCTCGTCACCGAGACCGTATTCCAGTGGCCAGGCATGGGACTGCTGCTGGTCCAATCGGTGGCGGTGGCGGATATTCCCGTGATGGGGGCTTATCTCATGCTGATCGCGCTGGTGTTCGTCGCGATCAACCTGATCGTCGATCTGCTGTACTATGCCGTGGATCCGCGCCTGCGCATCGATCGCCGCGCCGCGTCGGGTGCCCGATGAGCGAGCAAACGATCCGGGCGCCGCGCGACGAGGGGCGTCTGGCGCGCATCCGCGACAGCGATCTTCTGTACAGCTTCCGCCGCTCGCCGGTTGCCATCATCTCGGCCCTGGTTGCGCTGATGCTGATCATCGGTTCCGTCGGCGCGCCATGGCTCGCGCCGCACAATCCGATGGATCTCGCGAGCCTCAGTCTGCTCGACAGCATGAAGCCGCCGGTGCCGTTGGCCGACTCCGACTGGTCCAATCCGTTCGGTACCGACAATCAGGGGCGCGACGTGCTGTCGGCCATCATGTACGGCTCGCGGATCAGCCTGTTGGTGGGGTTCCTGGCGGTGGGCTTCGCGGTGGTGGTCGGCGTGGCGGTTGGTCTGATCGCCGGCTACGCGGGCGGGTTCGTCGACTCGCTGCTGATGCGCATAGCCGATGTCCAGCTGACGTTTCCCGCGATCCTGACCGCGTTGCTGGTCGACGGCGTGATCGGTGCGGCGCTGCCCGGGACGCTGCACACGTCATTGCAGCTCTATGTGCTGATCTTCGCGATCGGCATCAGCCTGTGGCCGGGCTTCGCGCGCACCGTCCGCGGTTCGACACTGGTTGAGCGCAGCAAGGACTACGTGATGGCCGCGCGGGTCATCGGGCTGTCGTCGACGCGGGTGATGCTGACGCACGTGCTGCCCAACGTGATCGGACCGGTGCTGGTGATCGGCACTCTGGCGCTGGGCAATGCGATCCTTGCCGAGGCGACGTTGTCGTTCCTGGGCGTGGGCCTGCCGCCGACCGAGCCGTCGCTCGGAACACTGATCCGAATCGGCAATGACTTCCTGTTCTCCGGCCAATGGTGGGTGACGATCTATCCCGGCGTCGCGCTCGTGCTGATGGTGCTGTCGATCAACCTGCTGGGCGACTGGCTGCGCGACGCGCTGAACCCGAGGCTGCGGTGACGGCTCTGCTGTCCGTGCGCGACCTGACCGTCGAATTCCCCACCCGCCGCGGGCTGCTGCGGGCGATCGATCACGTATCGTTCGATATCGAGGCCGGCGAGATACTTGGCGTGGTCGGCGAATCGGGTGCCGGCAAGTCGCTGACCGGTGCGGCCATCATCGGCCTGCTGGAGCCGCCCGGCCGCATCGCCGGGGGTGAAATCCTGCTCGACGGCAGGCGCATCGACAACCTCCCCTACGAGGCGATGCGCCACATCCGCGGCAGACGCATCGGAACCATTTTCCAGGATCCGCTGACCACGCTCAATCCGCTCTATTCGATCGGCCACCAGCTTGTCGAAACGATGCAGACGCACCTGAAGATGTCAGACGCCGATGCGCGCCGGCGCGCCATCGGGTGGCTGGAGGAGGTCGGCATTCCCGCAGCGGCACAGCGCATCGACGCCTACCCGCACGAGTTCTCCGGCGGCATGCGCCAGCGCGTGGTGGTGGCGCTCGCACTTTGCGCCGAACCGGTTCTGGTGATTGCCGATGAGCCAACGACGGCGCTGGATGTATCGGTGCAGGCGCAGATCATCACATTGCTCAAGCGGCTTGCGCGCGATCATGGAACGTCGGTGATGCTGGTGACGCACGACATGGGCGTGATCGCCGAGACCGCCGACCGTGTCGCGGTGATGTATGCCGGACGCGTGGTGGAAATCGGGCCAGTGGTCGAGGTGATCAAGCATCCGGCGCATCCCTACACCGAGGGCCTGATGGGCAGCATTCCCTCGCTCGAGCACCGGGTGGAGCGGCTGCGCCAGATCGACGGCGCGATGCCTCGGCTGAACGCCATTCCGCCAGGGTGCGCCTTCAATCCGCGCTGCCCGCAGGTGTTCGATCGCTGCCGGGTGGAGCGGCCCGACCTGCTGGATGCCGGAGTGACGCGCGCCGCGTGCTGGCTGCACACCGGCCGCGCGGCCACACGAGCCGAACGGGCGACGCATGCCTGACGCGGCTCTCACCGGCGGCTGCCAGTGCGGTGCGGTGCGCTACGCGATCGCCGAGGCGCCGCTGCGGCTTTATGTCTGCCACTGCCGCGAATGCCAGAGGCAGTCGGCATCGGCATTTGGCATGTCGCTGACCGTGCGCCGTGCGGCATTCGCGGTCACGCAGGGAACGACGGAAAACTGGTCGCGCACGACGGACAGCGGCCGCACGATGGCCTGCCATTTCTGCAGCGTGTGCGGCTCGCGCCTGTGGCATGCGAGGGACGGGATTGAAACCCTGAGCGTCAAGGCCGGATCGCTCGATGCGCCGATGGATTTCGCGCACGCCATCCATATCTGGACGTCGCGCAAGGTGCCGGGCCTGGTGCTGCCGCCGGACGCAGAACAGCACGCGGAGGAACCTCCGTCATGAGCATTGAGCGACCGGCGGCCCCGATTCCCTCTCCGCCCTTGGGGGCGGAGAGGGTTAGGGTGAGGTGGGGGCCGCTTCCAGCGCACCCAGCACGACCTGCAATACTCCGTCGATGTTCCCCATCACCTCGTTGTTCCAGAACCGGATGACCCGATAGCCATGTCCGTCCAACTCAGCGGATCGCGCGGCATCTGCGACGCGGTTGGCAGCATGCTGGCCACCGTCGATCTCGATCGCCAGTTTCCGTGCCGGGCAGGCGAAATCCACCACGCGCTGTCCGATCGGATGCTGGCGGCGGAACTTCCAGGGCCGGCACCTCGCACGCAGCGCATTCCAGAGGCGCTGCTCTGCATCGGTCGCATCGCGGCGCAGGCGGCGGGCCGTGGTGGTCGGTCGTCGCATTGGCATCAGTCCCCCACCTCACCCCGGCCCTCTCCGCCCCCCGGGGCGGAGAGGGAGTTTGCGCCGGCGCTTGTTCGGATGTGTAAATCCGATTCCCTCTCCGCCCTTGGGGGCGGAGAGGGTCAGGGTGAGGTGGGGGCCTCTTCCAGCGCACGCAGCACGACCTGCAATACTCCGTCGATGTTCCCCATCACCTCGTTGTTCCAGAACCGGATGACCCGATAGCCATGCCCGGCAAGCTCCACGGAACGCGCGGCATCGGCGACATGGTTGGCGGCATGTTGGCCGCCGTCGATCTCGATCGCCATTTTCCGAGCGGGGCAGGCAAAGTCCACGACGCGACGACCGACCGGATGCTGGCGACGGAAATTCCAGGGCCGGCATTTGGCCCGCAGGGCATGCCAGAGACGCTGCTCCGCGTCGGTGGCGGCGCGGCGCAGGCGGCGTGCCGTCGCGGCCGGTCGTCGCATTGGCATCGGCCCTCCACCTCACCCCGGCCCTCTCCGCCCCCAGGGGCGGAGAGGGAGTTTGCACCCGGCACTCGTTGTGATGTGTAAATGCAAGGCCGCGCATGCCTGAAGCGCCGCTCCGCACGCGCTCCGTCACCGACGCGCCGATGCTCGAAGCAACTGGCGTCACCCACTACTTCGACGTGTCGAAGCCCTGGCTGCAGCGCGTCATCGCCCATCAGCCTCGGCTCAGCCTGCGCGCGGTCGACGATGTGTCCTTCGCCATCCCGCGCGGCACGACGCTGTCGCTGGTGGGAGAGTCCGGCTGCGGCAAGTCCACCATCGCGCGTCTCGCCGTCGGCCTCTACGCGCCGAGTACGGGCGAGATCCGCTTCGAGGGCCAGCCGCTGTCCTCAGCCCGCGCGCAGCCCGAACTGCGGCGGCGGATGAACATGATCTTCCAGGACCCCTATGCCTCGCTCAACCCGCGCTGGCGGGTGCGCGACATCGTCGCCGAACCGATCCGCGCCTTCGGCATCGTCCGCTCGGGGCGCCAGATCGCCGACACGGTCGCCGCGCTGCTGATCCAGGTCGGGCTCGCGGCTTCGGATGGGGAGAAGTATCCGCACGAGTTCTCCGGCGGCCAGCGCCAGCGCATCTCGATCGCCCGCGCGCTGTCCTCGGAACCCGAGTTCCTGGTATGCGACGAACCGACCAGTGCGCTGGACGTTTCGGTGCAGGCGCAGATCCTCAACCTGATGCGCGACCTGCAGCGCCGGCTCGGCCTGACCTATCTGTTCATCAGCCACAACCTCGCCGTCGTGCGCCACATGTCGGACCGGCTCGGCGTGATGTATCTGGGCCATATCGTCGAGATCGGCCCGGGCGAATCGATCTTCCGCACCCCGCGCCATCCCTATACGCGCCTGCTGCTCGATGCCATCCCGGACCTCGAACTGATCGGCCGCAGCCGCACGCCGGTGGGCGGCGAAGTGCCGAGCCCGATCGCGCCGCCTCCGGGGTGTCCGTTCCATCCGCGGTGCCCGCTTGCCAATACGCGCTGCCGCAGCGAGAAGCCGGGCCATACGCGGGACGGCGACGTGCTGGTCGCCTGCCATGCGGTCGAGGAAGGCAGAGTGTCGGTCTGATGTCGGATGACGATCCGGGCCCCAACCCGCGCCGCGCGCTGATCGGGCTGATCGCGATCGTGGCGCTGATCGGCGCCGTGCTGTTCATCATGCACCGGCTCAATCAGGCGGCGCAAATCCAGGATTGCGTTGCTTCCGGCCGCACAAACTGTGCGCCGATCGAAACGTCCCCTCGGTAAGCGAAACGACACTTGCCCGGGATTGGCGGGTTCTGCTACAAGAATCACTACCGAAGGTTGCTTTTGTCACCGTACAGTAACTACCGGCGATTTAAGATTCCGTTAGCCCTATTACCTGAAAACTGAACCGCCAGACCGCCGGAGCCCAATGAAGGTATTGTTCGCGACGAGCGAGTTCGCCGGCTTGGCCAAGGCCGGCGGACTGGGAGACGTGTCCGCAGGCCTGCCGCGCGCGCTCCGGCGCCGCGGCGTCGACGTACGCGTCCTGATGCCGGCCTATCCGGACGTCCTCTGCAATGCGGGCGAAATCACGATCGTGGCACATCTGCCGGGCCATTCAGGCGTCGGCCCTTGCGCCATCGGCGAGGCGCGAACGGCGGATGGCCTGATCCTTTACCTGGTGATCGAGCCGTCGCTGTATCAGCGTGCCGGAAGTCCTTATGCGGGACCACGAGGGCTCGACTGGCCGGACAATGATCTGCGCTTCGCGCGTCTGGCGCTGGCCGCGGCGGACATCGCCGCAGGCAGCGCCGGCATGCACTGGCAGCCGGACGTTCTGCACGTCAATGACTGGCAGAGCGCCCTGGCGCCGGCCTTCCTGCGCTGGCGTGGGGCGCACGTCCCGACGGTCCTGACCATCCACAACATCATCTATCAGGGCCTGTTCCCGAGGGAACGCATGCACCTGCTCGGCATTCCCGAGCATGCGTTCGACATCAACGGCGTCGAGTTCCATGGCAGCGTCTCGTTCCTGAAGGCCGGGCTGTGCAACGCGGACCTCGTGTCCACCGTCAGCCAGACCTACGCGCGCGAGATCACCACCGAGGCGCTCGGCGGTGGGCTGCACGGCCTGACCAGCGGCATCGCCGCCGAGGGCCGGCTGTCAGGCATCGTCAACGGCATCGACGAGAGCTGGGATCCGAGCCGCGACCCGTATCTGCCGCACCATTTCGAGGCCGACGACCTGTTGGGCAAGCAGTCGATCGCCGACCTCGTGCGCATCGGGCTCTGCCTGACGCCGTCCGAGGGGCCGCTGTTCGGCGTGGTGTCGCGCCTCGTGCATCAGAAGGGCCTCGACATCGTCGCAGACGCTGCCCGCGACATCGTTCGCGCGGGCGGACAGATCGCGATCCTCGGGCTGGGCGATCCGGACACCGAGCACATGCTGAGCCGTCTGGCGCGCAGCCATCGCGATCATATTGCCCTGCTGATCGGCTTCAACGAGCCGATGGCGCGCCGGATCGTGGCCGGCAGCGACTTCTGCCTCATGCCGTCGCGCTTCGAGCCCTGTGGGCTGACCCAGATGCAGGCGCAGCGCTACGGCTCGTTGCCGATCGCACACGCGACCGGCGGGCTGGCCGACACGATCGAGGACGGCGAGACCGGCTTTCTGTTCTCGGACCTGTCGGGCGAAGGCTTGTTCGCGGCCTGCCAGCTGGCGTTCGACGTATTCGACGACGCCGATGTGCTGGCCGGGATGCGCCAGGCCGCCATGGCGCGCGACTTCCACTGGTCCGGCGCGGCGGCGGAGTACGAGCAACTGTATCGACGCCTGACCGGCCCGATTGTCGCGGACGCGGCACTGCAACCGGCGCGCGCGCGCCGCAAGGTCCGGCAGGTCAGCACGGAGCTGCCGGCTGCGGCGTGACCCGCAAGTCGGCCGCGAGGTCCGGTTCATTTGCATCCGCCGCGGCCTGGGCCGCGATCATCGCCGCTTCCTCGGCCAGCGCCTCCTCCTGCAGCGCGACAACGTTCCTGGGTTCTGCATAGGTGGCGCGCCGCTGCGCCATGGTCATGTCCTGCCAACGCCAGAGCGGAATTGGATTCCCGAACCGATCACGCGGGAAATAGGTGCGTTCCTGCGTGGGGATCTGCTCTTGGGCGGCCTCCTCGGGAATGGGTATATCGACCTGCCTCCCGGCATCTGAGATCCGCTTCGCCGACGGCTTGGGCGGGACAGTGGCAGGTGCCGGCGGCTTCTCCAGCGCGCGCAAGTTGGCAAGCCTCACGCGAGACAGCGTCGCGGCGTTGCTGCGGGCGCGGGCAGCCGCTGTCGGGTCTGTTTCGGGCAACAGGGCAACGCGGAAGCAGTCCATGATGACGTGATGGGCGCCGATCGCCTCGGCCGCGAGCATGGCCTCCGTCGGGTTGCGCGGCCGCATCGAAAGGAAGGCAACCCGGATGGCTTCGCGGCGCGCGCGGCCTGCTTCCTCGTCTTTGGCGGGCGGCAGTGCGCCAGCCAGGCCAGCGATCAGGTAGTCGGTGAAGGCAGGATCGAGTGTGTCGCCGGGTTGGTCGGCTTGCAGGGTCATCGGACTGGCTCCTCGGCGCCGTTGCGACTACCCGAGTATGCCAGAAATTGGTAAACAGACCATGAACGGATGCCTGTCGGAACCCGACAGGGCAGTCGGCCGCACCTACATCGTCATGCCTGCGCCACGGCCCCCGACCACGGGGATGCGGCGTCGCTGATCCCTGTGCGCGTCCCATCAGCCGCCTGCACAATGATGTTCGGGCAGGCGAAGTTGATCGGCACCGCGCTGTGCTCGACGACCTCCAGCGGGCCGTCCGCCGCCAGCGCATCGAGCACGGGGGCGGGCAGCCGACGGTCGACGCTGGCACTGTCGACGCTGGAGACGTCGATCCGCGGATGATGCGCCGCCGTCTCCACGTCCATGCCGAAATCCGCGATGAACGTCATGAGCTGGAACACCGCCGCCATGATGCGCCGCCCGCCCGAGGCGCCGGCGGCCAGATACGGCCGGCCGTTCTCGGTCAACATGATCGGCAGCATGTTGCACAGCGGCCGTTTTCCCCCCGCGATCGAGTTCGGCATGCCGGGTCGCGGGTCGAACCACATCATGCCATTGTTCAGCAGCACGCCAGATTGCGGCAGCAGCACGCGGCTGCCGAACGAGGACATCAGCGTGGTGGTCATTGCCACCGTGTTGCCCTCAGCGTCGCACGCGGTCAGATGCGTGGTGCAGCTTTCGGCCGCCAGCGGCTCGGATTCGCCAAGTCCGGCAAGGCGTTCGGCATAGGCCGCCTTCATCACCCGGGCGAGCGCGCGGTACCACGCGGGCGACGGCGCGGCGCCACCATAGGGTGCGTCGGCCATGCCCTCCAGCACACGCTTCAAGGTCGGCGCAGCGGTCAGACCGCCGG
>DATMND010000383.1:0-6802 GCA_035569235.1 Acetobacteraceae bacterium
TGGACGTGGTGGTCGCGACGATGCCAACCGGCGTAGCCAACACCAGGCAGATGGCGTACCAGCGGAACTGCGCATCCCGCATGCCGCGGCGGTACATGAGGTCGACGGCGTAACCGCAGGCCAGTTTTCCGACGACGCCCGCCGCGGCCAGCGACAGACCGAGATTGACGCCGACCCGGCCGGGACTCCAGCCAAAGCTGCGGCTCAGGTGCGCGGGATACCAGCTGACACCGCCGGTCACCACCAACAGGGCAAACATGAAGCCCACGTAGTGGCACAGGAAAAATCGCGGCTGCGTTCTCATGAACTCGATCAGCGCGCCATAGGAATTCTGCCAGGTAACGCGCCCGTCGGCCGACCGGTGCCGACCGCGCCGCGCCGGCTCGGGCACTGTGAAGATCAGCAGGCCTATCAATAGGCCGGGCAGGCTGACGATGAAAAATGCGATCTGCCAAGCATGGATCTCGCCCATGATTGGAATCGTGATCCTGCCGGCCCGCGTGATGAATTCGATCAGCAGGCCGCCGATTAAGAACGCAGTACCCGTGCCGACGGTGGAGCCGATCGAGAACACGGCCATGGCCCGGGTCTGGCGCTCGCGCGGGTGCAAGTCCGCGAGCATCGACGAACCGCAAGGCACGAGGGAAGCCTCGCCGCCGCCGACTCCCAGCCGGGCCAGCAACAGGTGCCAGAAGCTGTGCGCGAAGCCGCACGCAGCGGTCGCCAGCGCCCAGATCGAAGCGCCGGCAAAGATCAGACGGCGGCGGCTATATCGGTCGGCGAGGGCGCCGAACAGCAGACCGAACAGCAACTGGGTGCCGGTGACGGCGAAGCCCTGCAGTATGCTGAACTGCAGATCCGTCAGACCCAGGTCGCGTTTGATCGGATCGACGAGCAACGCGATGATGAAACGATCGAGGATCGAGACCCAGTACAGAACGGCGAGCACGATGGCCGCGTACCACGCGACTCGAGCCGGGGGGTACGGAGCTTCCGACGGGCGCGCCGCCGCGGCAAATTTCGCAGCTTCCGACATCAACTCGCGATCTCCATCGTGCGCCTCCCAGCGAGGCTAGACGGCGCGGGCCGACAATGCAACGACGAAGTGTCAGGGATGATGCGAACCAGCGGCGGCGGTTGCGTAACGAGGTGAAGCGTCCGCTGCGAATAGCGCATCGCTCGCCGGGTCGTATACTATCCATCAAATCAACTCACATGACGGGCGGGAAGACTATGGACTCGACGAGCAAGGGCCCTCCCCTGGCCGAGGAGCCGCTTGGTTCGCTCACGCTCGGCGGCTTTCTCCGCGAGGTCTGCGCGCGCCACGGGCAGCGCGAGGCGCTGGTCTTTCGCCCGGCCGCAGGAGCGGTCGTCAGGCGCAGCTACGCCGAGGTGTGGGATGAGGCGTGCGCCGTGGCGCGGGCGCTCATCGCGCGCGGCGTAACCAAGGAAACTCGCGTCGGTCTGATGGCCACCAACCGCCCGGAATGGGTGAGCGCTCTCTTCGGCATCGCCCTCGCGGGCGGCACAGGCGTCGTGATGAGCACGTTCGCCACTCGGGCGGAACTCGAGTACCAGCTGCGCATGGGCGATGTGTCATTGCTGATTTTCGAGCGCTCCATAGTCGAACGGGATCTCGCGGCTGAACTGGTCGGGCTGTGCCCCGACATTGGCGCCGCGGCCGGCGAAATACGTTCCGTTAAACTGCCGTTCCTGCGCCGCCTGGTATGCATCGGCGACAAACCCGCTGCGGCCGGCGCGATCGAAGCGTGGTCGGATTTTCTGCGGCCGGAAGGTCTCGCGGCGGCGCCGCTGGTCGATGCGATGGCGAATGAAATTGCGCCGACCGATCGGGCGCTGATCTTCTTTTCCTCTGGATCGACCGCAAGGCCCAAGGCCATATTGCACATGCATCGCGCTGCCGCGATCCAGTGCTGGCGCTGGCGGCGGATTTTCGCCCTGGATCCGGATGTGCGCACCTGGACGGCGAACGGTTTCTTCTGGGTCGGTAATTTTGCGATGGCTGTCGGCGGCACCTTTGCGGCCGGCGGTTGCCTCGTGCTGCAACGGCTGTTCGTCGCCGGCGAAGCGCTGCGCCTGATGCAGGATGAGCGTGTCAGCAAACTGCTGGCCTGGCCGCATCAGTGGGCGCGGCTCGTGGAAGATCCGCTCTATGGGAGCGTGAACTTGAGCGCGCTGCACTATGTCCCCTTGAGTTCGCCGCTGCGCACGCATCCCACGGTCGCGACGGACTGGCACGAGCCCCTGTCGGCCTTCGGCAGCACGGAGACGCTGTCGATCAGCACGATCTTTCCGTCGGGAACGCCACGCGAAATTTACGAGGGCAATCACGGCCTGCCGTGCCCCGGCAATACCATTCGCATCGTCGATCCCCTGACCGGAGCGGTGTTGGCGCGCGGAGAGAGCGGCGAGATTGCGGTCAAGGGACCGACCCTGATGCTCGGCTATCTGAGGGTGCCACCGGAAAACGTCTTTGACGAGGACGGCTTTTTCCATAGCGGCGATGGCGGCTTTGTCGACGATGAGGGTCGGCTGCACTGGCACGGGCGATTGAACGACATCATCAAGACGGGCGGCGCAAACGTATCGCCGCTCGAGGTCGATGCGGTACTGGCGACCTGTCCCGGCGTCAAGATCGCGGCAACGGTCGGTGTGCCTCACGATACCTTGGGCGAACTGGTGGTCGCGTGCATCGTGCCCGAGTGCGGTGCGGGCCTCGACGAGAGTGCGATCCGTGCCTTCGCCGCCAGGAGTCTCTCGAGCTACAAGGTCCCGCGCCGCGTGATCTTCCTCGCGGAGTCGGAAGTCGCGCTCACGGGGTCCAATAAAGTGAAAACGGCGGCGCTGCGCGAGCTGGTGGCACAGCGCCTCGCCGACGGATGATCTTCAGCGATTGACGTCGACGACCACGCGGCCGCGAATCGTGCCGTTGAGGATATCGTGCGCGGCAGCCAGGGTGTCCGCCAGACCGATCACGCGGCTCATGCGCTCGAGCATCGATGCGTCGAGGTCCCGCGCCAGGCGACTCCATGCCGGCTCGCGCAGCGTGGCGGGCGCCATGACGCTGTCGACGCCGAGCAGCGACACGCCGCGCAAGATGAAGGGTGCGACCGAAGTCGGAAAATCCATGCCCTGCGCCAGGCCGCAGGCGGCCACGGCGCCTCGGTAGCGGGTCTGTGCGCAGGCGTTCGCGAGCGTGTGGCTGCCGACGGAGTCGACCACCGCCGTCCAGCGCTCCTTCTGCAGCGGTTTCCCGGGTTGTGACAACTCGTTGCGGTCGATGACCTGTTTGGCGCCGAGCGCCTGCAGATACCCCGTTTCGGCTTGCTTTCCGGTCGAGGCGACGACGTTGAAGCCCGCCTTCGCCAGCAAGGCAATGGCGACACTGCCGACGCCGCCGGACGCACCGGTCACCAGCACCTCGCCTTGTCCGGGCGTCAGCCCATAACGGACCAGCGCATCGACGCACAGGCTCGCCGTGTAACCGGCGGTGCCAATCGCCATCGCCTGGCGCGTCGTAAAGCCGTCCGGGACCCGCTGCAGCCACTCCGCGTTCACGCGTGCCTTCTGCGCGAAGCCACCCCAGTGCACTTCACCCACGCCCCAGCCGTTCAACAGCACCCGATCGCCCGGGCGCCACGCCGGGATGGTGCTGCTTTCCACGATGCCCGCGAAGTCGATGCCGGGCACCATCGGGAACTTGCGCACCACCGGCGACTTGCCGGTGATCGCAAGCCCATCCTTGTAATTGACCGTGGAGTATTCGATACGCACGGTCACGGGTGCATCCGGCAGGTCCGTCTCGCCGACGTCGGCGAGACGCGCTCCGTACACGCCGTCCTGCTTGTTGATCAATATTGCCTTTATCATCATGCCCTCGGCGTGAAAGTCGTGGTGCAACGCTAGCCGACTGCAAGTGGCTAGTCAACAATGGTGTCGATATACTGATTGGGAAGCTCGTCGAGAATGTTGCATGAGCGATGATGGTCATCGGCACACGGGCACGGGTGATCGTGTCCTCAGGTGCCTTCGACGATCATCGAGCGCCATGTGGCGGCCTTCAGCCGGTGCGGCAGCGCTGCTTGATAGCCGGGGCTCGTGTACCAGGCCTTGGCGTCGTCAACCGTCGGAAACTGCAGGATGATGACGCCATCCGGCGGCGTGCCCTCCACAGCCTCGATTGCGCCATAGACTGACAGCGGCTTTATCTTGAAGTCTCCGGTGTTTTCGCGGCCCATTCGCTGGTATTCCGCATACTCCGCCGGTTCGCGGAGGGGTGATTCGCGCAGGAAAATCATGTAGGCAGGCATGGTCCACTCCAATGCGTTGGCAGATTGCGGGCGGCCGGTTCAAGGGATCAATCCCCGGCAAAGTTGAGTTCGAGCAGCACCCCGTGCGGGTCGCGGGTGAATATTTGCGTCAGGCCGATGGACGGAACTTCGTTGACTTCGAACGCCGTGCCGTATTTGGTCAGCCGGGCAATCAAGTCAGCCTTGCCCGAGCAATTGAGCGCCACGTGATGAATCGGTCCCGTCGGGCCCGGCGCACAATCGAATGCAAACAGATGGATGATCGGCCGGCCGTTGCAGTCATAGAGCCACTGCACCTGGTCGGATGACAAAGGGGCGGGGCCATTCCGCGCTTCGAGGCCTACCTGTTCGACGTAGAAGCGTGCCGAGCTCTTGATGTCCCGGGTGCGGATGTTAACGTGATCCAGTGCGGTGACGCCCATATTTCTGCCCCCAGTTTCTGCTAGAGTACAGGCGCACAACACTGTTGTTCAACTTTTTTGGAAAAATGCGAGATGACCGGCGAGATGATGCGTCGCGGCGTGCTGCAATTCGACGTGCAGGCTTCGGGGATCGCCGCCGGAGTCGTGATCCTCGATCTCGCGCGCGATGCGACGCCGGAGGCGCTTTCTCCCACCGCAATAGTGATCGGCGTGGACCGCGCCGGCGCGATGCCGGAAGTCAATGCGGCAGATTTTGATCTGCTGCTCACCGTGGCCCCGCAGCCGGGACGCGACTGGATTGCAGTCAACGCCGCCGAGGCCGATTCGCTGCTCGAGCACCTTTGTGCCCGGGTGGGTGCCTTCGGGCTGCCCGCCGCCGTACTCGCGCAGGTTTTGCGCATCGGCGGGGGCCTTGGCGTGGCGGAGGCATTGCTGCTGGAATCGTTTGCCTACTCCGCACTGCTCGGCGGTCAGGCTTTTCGGGACTGGCTGCAGAAGCGTGCACCGCGGGCGATGCCGCCACCAGGTACACGGGTGCGCTGCGCGCGGGAGGGGCAGATATTGACGATCACTCTCGCCCATCCGTCGCGCCGCAATGCGATCGATGCATTCATGCGCGATGAACTCGTTGAGCATCTGGCGTCCGCTTGCGATGATCCCACGCTGCCGGCTGTGCATCTGCGCGCCGACGGCCCCGACTTCAGCGCCGGCGGCGACCTCGCGGAGTTTGGCGGATCGACCGACCTCGTGCAGGCGCACGCGATTCGCACCCTGCGATCGCCGGCCCGGCTCATGAACTCCCTCGGCGCACGCACCACGGCATTTTTGCACGGCGCCTGTGTCGGCGCCGGAATCGAGATTCCCGCTGCCGCCGGCCATGTCGTCGCCACTCCGGATACCCGCTTCTGGTTACCGGAGCTGGGGATGGGTCTGATGCCGGGGGCGGGCGGCACAGTGACGATCGCGCGCCGGATCGGGCGGCGGCGGACGTTGCTCTGGGCGCTCACCGGCCGGCAGATCGATGCTCGCACGGCATGGGAGTGGGGACTGGTCGATGAAGTGCGGGACAACGGATGAGCGCAGGCCACGGATGAGTGCGGCACCTGCAATCCGCTGGGCGCAGTCTGGCCTCATGTCGTTGACCGGCCCGGAGCACGGCGCACCACTGGTGCCTGCGTTCGATGCCATGACGGGCATTCATGAGTTGATGGACGAGCTGCGGTCCGGTGCCATGGCGTTTGGTGTGCAGCTGGACATCGATGCCAGTGTGCTCGGCGGGCGCGCGCATCTGATGAACCTGCGGCGCGGCGGCGTGCAATCCTGTAATCGCAGCTGCCGCCTGCTCGAAGCGCGCGACGGATGGGTTGCGCTCAGTCTGCCACGATCCTCGGATGCTGAAATGTTGCCCGCATGGCTGGGCATTGAGGTCGGCGCCGATCCCTGGGCCGCAGCGGACCAAGGTGTGAGGCGCTGCGACCGGGCCGAGCTCGCGGCCATGGCTGAAGGCTTGCCGCTGGCCTTTGCAGTGCTGCCGGAAACAGGCGAGCCGGTTGCACCGGGGGCTGCCGCAGCACAACCGTGCAGTTCCTCAACGCCGGCGCGGGCGGTCACGGCACATTCGCTGTTGGCGATCGATCTATCCGCGCTCTGGGCCGGGCCGCTGTGCGGGCAGTTGCTGCGCCAGACGGGCATGCGGGTCATCAAGGTGGAGAGTGCGGCACGACCGGAGCCTGCGCGGCGGGCATCGCCCGCCTTTTTTGATCTGCTGAATGCGGGCAAAGAATCATTGGTGCTGGATTTCGACGACAAATCGCATCGGGCCGGGTTGCGCAGGCTGATCGAAGCCGCGGACATCGTCATCAGCAGCGCGCGGCCGCGCGCCCTGGAACAATTGGACCTGAATCCGGCCGAACTGATTCGCGACCGGCCTGCACTCATCTGGATCGCCATCACGGCGCATGGCTGGCATGGTATTGCCGGGCAACGTGTGGGTTTCGGCGACGATGCGGCCGTGGCGGCCGGACTGGTGGCGACAGGCGGCGACGGCCG
>DATMND010000384.1:0-5318 GCA_035569235.1 Acetobacteraceae bacterium
CGAGCTCGTCGCCACGATGCGCGCGCACGGGGCCTACACCGCGCTGATTTCGGGTGGCTTCACGTTCTTCACCGGGCGCGTCGCCGCGCTGGTGGGGTTCGACATGCACCGCTCCAACGTGTTGCTGGACGATGGCGCGACACTGACCGGTCGCGTCGCCGAACCGATCCTGGATCGTGACTCCAAGCTGAAGACGCTGACGCGGCTCGCGACGGAGCGCGGGTTGCCGATGTCGGCCACGCTGGCGGTCGGAGATGGGGCCAACGACCTCGATATGATCCGCGCCGCCGGTCTCGGCATAGCGTTCCACGCCAAACCGATCGTCGCGGTGGAAGCGCGCGCGCGGGTCGACCACGCGAACCTGCGCGCTCTGCTGTTCGCCCAAGGCTATAGGCGAGAGGAAATCATCGGCTGATGGCCACCAGCTTCGGCCGCTACGGTGCAACACATCCATGGCTGGGGGCGTTGGCCGAACGCATCAGCCGGCCGCTGCTGACCACTTACGCCGCGCGCCACGGACTCCATGCGCCGGACAGCGCCTACGCACGCGACCGCGGAGCGGCATTCGCAGAAAAACTCCGCCGCGGCGAACGCATCTACCTCGCCGGCATCGGGCCAGCC
Source organism: Acetobacteraceae bacterium (assembly GCA_035569235.1). GTDB lineage: Bacteria > Pseudomonadota > Alphaproteobacteria > Acetobacterales > Acetobacteraceae > JAMXLO01. The sequence continues at coordinate 622 of DATMND010000384.1, forward strand.
GGCCACAACAGCGGCATCGCGCTGATCGAAGCATCCCGTGACGATGGTATCCGTCTGATCAGCAACAACGAGGAGGAGCGCTACTGCGGGGTCAGGCATTGCACCACCTTTCCAGAACAGAGCCTCCATGCGCTCCAGACGATGATGGCCAGGCTCGGCATCGACATCGGACAGATTCACGCCTTCGTCGCAAGCTGGGACTACATCACCCTTGCCGCGACGCTATTGCGCAGCGTCGCCGAGGAGCTGCCCGCCAGCCGCGCCTTTCTCGATCCGTCCAACTTCGCGCCGATGAACGCACGGCACATCATGCGCGCGTTCAGGGCGCCGGATCGTCTCGGGCGGCAGCTAGGTCTGCGGCGTGCGATGCCGATCATCGGCATGCGTCATCACGACAACCACGCGTATTTCTCCTACGCAGTGTCGCCTTTCGCCGGCAGCGGCGAACCGGTGATGATCAGCGTGCTGGATGGCATCGGCGACGATGGGGCGATCTCGCTCTACCTCGCGCAAGGAGACGCGATCAGGCTGCTCTACCGCAACCGCGACATCTTCGATTCGCTGGGCGGCTTCTACAGTATGATCAGCTCTACCCAGGGCGGCTGGACCATCCTCAGCAGCGAGGGCCGCTACATGGGCTCCGCCGCCTGGGGCGATGGCGAGCGGCTGACCAACCCGTACTACCGCCAGCTCCGCGAACTGTTCCATTACGCCAACGACGGCACCGTGCGGCTAAACCGCGCCTTGGCAAACTGGCCACGCAGCCTGCAGGTCCGTCCTTACACGTCCGCGCTCCAGGATATCCTGGGTCCGCCGATCCCGCCTGCCGCGATGTGGAATCCCGATGTGGTCATGCGCGTGGACATCGGCGGCGAAACGATCGACACACAGGAGCGGTTCGACAAGGCCGCGGCCACGCAACTCGTGTTCGAGGACGCGCTGTTCCACATCATAGGCCACCTGATCCGCACCACCGGCAGCAGCAGGCTCGTGCTGACCGGCGGAACCGCACTGAATGCCGTCGCCAATATGCGGCTGATGGACCATTTTCAGGGCCTGCACGTCTGGGCGCCGCCGGTGCCGGGCGATGCCGGCGTGACGGTCGGCGCTGCGTACCGCTTCGCGATGGCAAACGGTGCGCCGCTCGGCGGGAAATTGCGCCATGCCTTCTACTGTGGCGCCGCACCGTCCAGCGACGAGATCGAAGCGGCTCTGCGCAGAACCGATGAGATCGCGTGGGTGGCGCTGGGGGATACATCGGATCGCGCCGGTCGCGAGCGAGTCGCGGATCTGTTGGCGCTCTGTATCGCGCGCGATGGCGTGCTGGGCCTGTTCCAGGGTTCCGCCGAGACCGGGCCCCGTGCGCTGGGGCATCGCTCGATCCTGGCCAATCCGACCAATCCGAGGACACTGGAAACCATCAACCGGCTGGTGAAATTTCGCGAACCGTTTCGTCCGCTTGCCCCGATGGTCACGCTCGAGGCCGCACATCGCTGGTTCGAGCTTGGGGAGGGCGCATCCGATGACGACTACAATGCATACAACTACATGGCGCTGACCGTCCGGCCGCGTCCGGACAGCGCCCGGCGCATACCGGCGGTGATCCACCGGGACGGCACCAGCCGCATCCAGATCGTGCGCGAGGATACCGATCCATTCACCCACGCATACCTCAAGGCGATGGGACGGCGCTGCGGCGTCGAGGTATCGGTCAATACATCGCTCAACGTCGCCGGGCCGATCGTGCAGACGCCGCAACAGGCGCTGGAGACGCTGCGCCGTTCGGAGGCAATGGATGGGGTGCTGCTGATCGGCGCGGAGGGGGACGCGTGGCTGGCGTGGCATGCCGTAACGGCGCCGCCCAAGGATGGCGGGCGGCGGCTCGGTGAGTGGGTGCGGGAGTGGAAAGCCCTCTCGCTACCCTCCCCCGCTTTCGCGGGAGAGGGAATGCAACATCCTCCAGTCCGCGCAGGCGGGGGAGAGTAGGGCGCCCTAACCCGGTTGCTTGTCCTTGTCGCCGGACAGCGATAGCGGAACCCATTGCAGCCCGTCCTGGCGCTGGATCAGCATGAGGACCGACTTGCGGCTTTCCTTGCGCACGCTCTCGACCTTCTGTTGCACTTCGGCCGGAGAATTGACCTCACCCTGCTGCACCTCGACGATCACATCGCCCGCCTTCAGTCCGCGCTCGGCCGCGGAACTGTTCGGCGACACATCGGTGATCACCACGCCCTTCTGGTCGGTACCGAGCGAGAACTTGTCCTTCATCTCCTGCGTGATCGGGGCGAGCTTGATGCCAAGCCCGGATATCTCGGTGGGCTTCTGCGCCGGTGTCTTGTCCCCGCCGGTCGCGGCGGCCAGCTGCTGATCGTCCGGCTTTTCGGCGAGCGTGGCCTGCACCGTCACTTCCTTGCCGTCGCGCCACAGCACCACCGGCACCGACTTGCCGACCTCGGAATCCGCCACGATGCGCGGCAGCGAACGCATCTCCTTCACGTCCTGGTTGTTGAACTTCAGGATGATGTCGCCGTTGCGGATCTTCGCCTTGTCGGCCGGGCCGTCGTCGTTCACCCCCGCAACCATCGCGCCGGACGCATCATGCAGGCCGAGGCTCTCGGCGATGTCCGGCGTCACCTGCTGGATGCGAACGCCGAGCCAGCCGCGGCGCGGGTGCCCGAAGTCCTTCAACTGCACCACGACCGCCTTGACCATGTTGGCCGGGATCGAGAACCCGATGCCGATCGACCCGCCCGACGGCGAGTAGATCGCGGTGTTCATGCCGATCACCTCGCCGTCCATGTTGAACAGCGGGCCGCCGGAATTGCCGCGGTTGATCGCGGCGTCGGTCTGGATGAAGTCGTCGTAGGGCCCCTGGCGGATGTCGCGCCCGCGCGCCGAGACGATGCCCGCCGTCACCGTGCCGCCGAGACCGAACGGATTGCCGATTGCCAGCACCCAGTCGCCCACCCGCTCCGCATCCGAATCGCCGAACGGCACCGCCGTCAGCGGCTTGTCCGGCTTCACCTGCAACAGGGCGATGTCGCCGGTCTCATCGCGTCCAAGCACCTTGGCCTTCAGCGAGGTGTTGTCCTGCAGGGTCACGGTGATCTCGTCGGCGCCATCGATCACGTGGTTGTTGGTGACCACGATGCCCGAGGCGTCAATGATGAAGCCCGACCCCAGGCTCTGCATCCGGCGGTCAGACGGCGGCGGCTGGTTGTCCCCGCCGCGTCCACCCGGGCCCTGAGGACGGTTGCGGTTAAGAAAGTCCTTGAAGAACTGCTCGAACGGCGAACCGGGCGGGAACAGCGGAACCTCCGGCCCCGGGTTAGGCACGCCGGCGCGCGCCTGCACGGCCTGGGTGGAGGATATGTTCACGACGGCCGGCAGGAGTTTCGCCGCCAGATCCGCGAAGCTGTCGGGCGCCGTCCTGGCGTAGGCCGGTATGCTCGGAACACCACCGGCAAGCGGCGCGGCAAGGGCCACAGCGAAAGCAACTGTGGCGGCACGGGCGGAATGGCGACGAAACAACCGCATGGTCAAGATTTCCCCTGGAGGCTTTGCCGCATATGGTCCGGCCCGTGGCGGCTGGCAACTGGCCTACTGGCCGCCCGGTGCCGGCAGCGATTGAAGATAGCGCAGGAATTCATTGTCCGGGGTCAGAACCAGACGAGAATTCCCGGTCGCGAATGCATCCCGATACGCCTGGAGGGTGCGCCAGACGGAGAAGAACCCGGGATCCTGGTCGTACGCCTTCGCGTAGGTGCGACTGGCATCCGCCTCACCCTCGCCGCGCAGCTTGTCCGCCGTCGCGCGCGCCTCCGCGACCAGCACCGTTCGCTCGCGTTCGGCATCGGCGCGGATGCGCTGCGACGCCTCCGCCCCTTCGGCGCGCGCCTGCGCCGCCACCCGCTGGCGCTCCGACTGCATGCGCGAGAGGATCGCCTTGGTGTTCTCGTCCGGCAGGTCGGCGCGGCGGATCCGGACATCCTCGATCGACACGCCGAACCCCTTCATTTCCACGTTCACCTGGTCGCGGATCGTCGCCATGATCTGGTCGCGCCTCGCCGACAGCACGTCCAGCAGCTTGTTGCCGGCGAGCACCCGGCGCAGCGATGCGGAGACGATGGAATTCAACCGGCCGCGGATGCCATCCTCCACCGTGCCAACCGATTGGTAGTAAAGCAACGGATCGCTGATGCGGAACAGCGTGAAGCTGTCGACCACCAGCCGTCGCTGGTCGCCCAGGATCACCTGCTCGCCCGGCAGTTCCAGATTGAGCAGGCGCTTGTCGAAGCTGATCACGGTCTGGACGAAGGGCGTCTTGGCATGCAGCCCCGGTTGCCTGATCACCCTGATCGGGTCGCCGAACTGGGTGATCAGGACCTGTTCGGTCTGATCGACCTGGAATAGCGAGGCCTCCACCAGCACGAAGGCCACCACCAACACGGCAATGATCGCCACCCCTATGCGGCTCATCTTGGCGCTCCCTGCTGCGCCGCCGATGTTGGAGCCGACGGAACGGCTGGGGTCGGCGATGCCGGATTGGGAAGGTTCAAGGGCAGAAACGGCACCAGGCCCTTGAGCTTGTCATCCACCACCAGCGACGGCGAATGGGTCAGAATGTCCTGCATCGTCTCGAGATACATGCGCCGCAGGGTCACTTCCCGCGCGGTCTGGTAGGCCGCCAGCACCGA
>DATMND010000385.1:0-11097 GCA_035569235.1 Acetobacteraceae bacterium
AACGCCACGTCCACGCCGCTGTCTACCAGCGAACGCAGGAATGGCAGGCTTCGCGACAGCCGGTCTACTTTGGCTACCAACAGCGTCGCCCCGGTCTTGCGGCACTTGGCCAACGCTTCCGCCAGCTTCGGCCTATCCGCCTTCCGGCCGCTCTCCACCTCCACGAACGGCGGCAGCAACAGCTTGTCAGTCGGCCGTAGGAACCCCTGGATTGCCGCTTCCTGAGCCTCTAGGCCAAGCCCTGAGCGGCCTTGTTTGTCCGTTGACACTCGCATGTAGGCCACGAAGCGGCGCCCTGTAGCGGCGTCTGAGGCTGTCTTTGTGGATGGCATTGTCTATCCTCGTGTATCGGCGTGGCGCCTTTGTAGGCCCGCCGTCCACCCGTGTCAACACCTAATCAACGCTCGTTGATGACGTGGTGACACGCAATGGCCAGCACTGCTGCCATTTTGACCTGCGTCAATGCGGCGGGGTGCACAATGCGCAACTCTCGCGGATGACTGCCGCCGAGTATCAGCGGGATCGGGCTTCCAGGCTAATTGAACTTGCCAGACGTGCCAGCGATCCGCAGCATAAGCGCTACCTGCTGGGGCTGGCGGCCGAGGCTGGCCATCTGGCGGACGCGCTGGAACGCGATGCGGGAGCGAAGTCACCACGACGCGACCGTGACAAGCCGCCTATCTGCGTTTGTGCCGCCAATTACCGCAGCCTCGCCGCACACTACCAACAGCTTGCTGCGCAACCGTCTCTGCCCCACTTCCGAGAGGGCTTTCTCCGCCTTGCGGCCCGTTACGCGGCCGTCGCAGCAAGGCTTGAGGCTATCGAGAACGCCACCCCGTCAGCCACCACGGACACTAGCTCCGCGTAGCGTGCGCCGGGCTGCGACACGCCGTCACCGCTGCCATGCGTGCCGCATCGCTGCCACTACTGCGCCCGCGTTCGACCGCGACGCGCCGCGACAAATAGGGTCCACCCGTGAAGGGGTCCGGGCATCGCCATTTCCGGTTCGAAATTCCGGGTAAAGGGTCGGTCTTGTTCTTCTTCGGGTCTTCGATCGTGAGAACGCCCGCCCTGGCACCGTCGCCAACCCGCCGGACCCCCGTAGGGGACCCCGCGGTGGGGCGTGTCTGACTGCCTTGCAGGACCCGGTAGGGTCCGCTCTGGGTCCCCTTGGGTTCCCGATAGGGGGCGGGGGGTGTCCAGCCGCGCCGCAGAGGGCCGGGGGGTTGGCCGCCGGGTCCTTCGGGGCTCAACCCATGGCTTATAAATTCCACTGCGACCCACCCGGAGGCGCGAAATAATAAGGTTGCAGATACGCAACCGATGGGTGCACAGGGCACCGTATGGGAGACCATGTTCCACATGTTCGTCAGAACGCCACGAACGCTCAGGTTACGCCGCCCGAGACGCCAGCGACGCCTCGCGAGTGGCCTCGGCTTCGCGACGACGCGCTTGTGACATGGTGGGAGCGTGCCCTGGCGGGAGGGGCCGTCGCTCTGTTACTGGAATTCCTGTTCGATGTCTTGTGCCGCTAGCACTCGGCATCGGGGCCGGGTGTGGGGCAGGTGCCCCGCAAGCGCCCCTGTAGCGTCCCCGTGGGTGGTCGAATGTGGGTGGTACCGTGGGTGGTTAGCCTCGTGATCTCACGCTATTCTCCGTTGCAGAACAACGGTTTAGCGGGTAGGCGGAACGGCGGTGGAGCTGAGGGGACTCGAACCCCTGACCCCCTCATTGCGAACGAGGTGCTCTCCCAGCTGAGCTACAGCCCCGTCCCGCGTCGCGCGAGGCGCGGACAATGCTCAGCACCCATGGCGAAGTCAAGCAAGCCAATTTCGTGCGGGTTGCGGGCTGAATCGCCCCCCGCTAGCTTCCGCCGACCCTAGGGAGACCGCCTCTGATGATCGCCCTGTTCTGGCTCGTGGACCGGCTGCTCAGCCTCTACATGTGGGCGGTGATCCTGTCCGCGGTGTTCAGCATCCTCACCAGCTTCGGCGTGCTGGACACCCGCAACCGGGTTGTCTGGACGATTGGTGACTTCCTCTATCGCATCACCGAGCCGGCGCTGCGGCCGATCCGCAGGCTGCTGCCCAATCTCGGCGGCGTCGACATCAGCCCGGTGATCCTGATCCTGCTGCTGCAGGCGGCGCGCATGCTGCTCGACGAGATCAGGTTCAACGTGGTGGGGGCCATCGGGTTTTGAACCATTTCTGGCGGCCTCTGCCCGATGGCGTCGCCGTCGCGGTGAAGGTGCATCCGAAATCGCGCCGGCCGGGGCTGCATGGCGCCGCGCCGGGAGCCGATGGCGAGCGGCTGCGCATCGGGGTGACTGAGGCGGCGGAGGGTGGCCGAGCGAACCGCGCCGCCTGCGCCGCTCTGGCCGCCGCGTTGGGCACCGCGCAATCCGCCGTCCGACTTACCGCTGGCGCCACCAGCCGGGAGAAGGTCCTCCACGTCACCGGCGACCCCGCGCTGCTTGCCGCGAAGCTTGCGGCTCTGTGAGCGCGCGCATCATCGACGGCAAGGCGCTCGCCGCGTCGCTGCGGGCCAGGCTCGCCGAGCGCGTCGCGGCGCTGCCGTTCCGCCCGGGCCTGGCCGTCGTCCTGGTGGGCGAAGATCCGGCGAGCGCCATCTATGTTCGCGCCAAGGACCGGGCGGCCAATGCCGCCGGCATCGCCACGCAAACCGTCCGGCTGCCGGTCGATACGTCGGAGGCGGCGCTGCTGACCGTCATTGCCCGGCTGAATGCCGATCCCGCCATCGACGGGATACTGGTCCAGCTGCCGTTGCCCGCGCATATCAGCACGCCGGCCGCGATCGAGGCGGTCGATCCGGACAAGGATGTGGACGGCTTCCATCCGCTGAACGCGGGCCGTCTTGCCTCCGGTCGGTCGGGGCTGGTTCCCTGCACGCCGCTCGGGGTGATGAAGCTGCTGGCGGAGACCGGCATCCCGCTGGCCGGTGCGCGCGCCCTGGTGCTCGGTCGCTCCAGCATCGTGGGCCGACCGTTGGTGGCACTGCTGCTGGCCGCCAACGCCACTGTCACTGTTGCGCATTCCCGGACCCGGAACCTTCCGGACGAATGCCGGCGGGCCGAGGTGCTGGTGGCGGCGATCGGCAAGCCGGAGCGGCTGCGGGGGGAGTGGATCGCGCCTGGCGCCGTGGTGATCGATGTCGGGATCAACCGCCAGCCCGACGGCAGGCTGGTCGGCGACGTGGCGTTCGCCGAAGCCCGTACTATCGCCGCCGCGATCACCCCTGTCCCCGGCGGCGTCGGCCCGATGACCATCGCCTGCCTGCTGGAGAACACCGTGAGCGCCGCGGTGTGCCGGCGGTTCGACGCAGCTAGGACTTGAGCAGGTCGTCTGGCGCCGCCATAGGTGAATTTGCACAAAAGGGAGGGCTCCCCCTCCCTTTGCGGGAGGGGTTGGGGGGAGGAATTTTTGGCAAAGAAACGGCCAACAGTCAAACCTGCCATTGCTGCTGCCACCTTGCCTTGTGCCGGGGTCACCCCTCCCCCCAACCCCCCTCCCGCAAGGGGAGGGGGAGAATCTGGCCCGGGTCGGCTCGACCCGGGGTTCAGAAGTCGGTGCAACGGCCGTTCACTTCCCAGTCCCCATAGCGCGTCGGTTCCGGACCTTTCGGGCCGCCGATCTCCTTGGGTTCAGGCTGCGGCACCGGCCGCACCGAGGGTGTCGAGTCGGCCGGCTTCTCTGTCTCACGCGGTTTACTCATGCCTTGCAGATAGGCCGGCGCGGCTCCTCCGACAACCGGTGATGGACTTGCGGCGCCAGCCGGCGCGCGATCATCATCCATCGCGACAATTCACATGCGGCCGGCTCTGTGCAGGAGGACAACATGGTGCGAGTCGTCGGGATCGACCACCTGGTGATCAGGGTCAGCGACTACGAAAAATCCAAATCCTTCTACGGCCGCCTGTTCGCGTTCCTGGGCTTTGAACTGTCCGATGAATACGACGATGCAATCGGCTGGACCAACGGCAAGACGCGCTTCTGGATCGGCCCGGCCGACGCGCAAGGGCAGCAGCACAAGTACCGCATCGGCGACATTGGCTTCCACCACTACGCGTTCGAGCTGAGCAGCCGCAAGGACGTCGATGAATTGCAGGCGTTCCTTCAGGAACTCGGCGCGAAGATAGTCGATCCGGCCGGAGAGTACTACGACGACTACTATGCCGTGTTCTTTCTCGATCCCGACGGACTCAAGTTGGAAGGCATGAAGTACGGCGAGCGTCATTCGCGCGCGGCACGCAAGAAGGCCAAGGCCTGATGCCGTCGTCGGTGTCCGCGCGGCTACCCATCTTCTACGGCTGGGTGATCGTCGCCGTCGTATTCGTCACCATGGGCGTCGGGGTCAACGCACGCACTGCCTTCTCGCTGCTGTTCCCGCCGATCCTCGACGAATTCGGCTGGGATCGCGGCGTGACGGCCGGAGCATTCTCATTCGGGTTCATCGTCTCCGCCGCATTGAGCCCGTCGTTTGGCAAGCTCATGGATTCCCACGGACCGCGCGTGGTGAACGAGATCGGCGTGGTGCTGATCGCCGCCGGATTGCTGCTGGCGACATTCGTGCATGAACCGTGGCACCTCTACGCCACGCTTGGCATGCTCGTCGGCGCCGGCAGCGTCTGCCTCGGCTACACCGGCCAGGGGCTGTTCCTGCCGAACTGGTTCGTTCGCCGGCGCGGGCTGGCCATGAGCATCGCCTTCTCCGGCGTGGGTGTCGGCTCCATCATCCTGTTGCCCTGGCTGCAAGGGCTGATCGCACGCGCAGGCTGGCGCCATGCCTGCTTCGCCATGGGCCTTTTGGTACTTGTGCTGTTGTTGCCGCTCAACCTGTTGGTGAGGCACCGCCCCCAGGACATCGGATTGGAACCGGACGGCGACCACTCAGCGCACGATGCCTCGCATGCCAGCCGACGTTCCAATGTCGTTGATCCCGCCTGGGTCGCCGTCGATTGGACACTCCGACGTGCGGTGCGCACGAGCCGATTCTGGTGGATCGCAGTGGGATATTTCTGTGCGCTGTTCGCCTGGTACGCCGTGCAGGTGCATCAGACGAAGTACCTTATGGAGGTCGGCTTCAGCCCAAGCGTCGCCGCGTGGGCGCTCGGCGCCGTCAGCCTCGCAGGCATACCGGGCCAGATCGGACTCGGCCATCTGTCCGATCGGATCGGACGCGAGTTCGTCTGGTGCATCGGTTGCCTGGGTTTCGTGTTGTGCTGCCTGCTGCTGCTGCTGTTGCGCCAGTCACCATCGTCGGCCTTGCTCTACCTCATGGTCATCGCACAGGGCGCGCTCGGCTACGGCGTCACGTCGGTGATTGGCGCCATCCCGGCGGAGATCTTTCACGGCCGGCAGTACGGCGCGATCTTTGGCACGCTGATGCTGGCATCGATCACCGGCGGTGCCGCGGGGCCGTGGCTGACCGGCGTGCTGCACGACGAAACCGGCAGCTATGATCTTGCCTTCTGGATTGCGCTCGGCTGCAGCGTGCTGTCGGCGCTGGCCATCTGGATCGCCACGCCGCGCAAAGTGCGCGCCGTTGCCGGGCGTGTCAGCCGGCTGGCCTGACGACACAGGGAGCATGCTATGGCCAAACATCCCAACGTCACCGTGGTGGCTCATCCGCTGGTGCAGCACAAGTTGACCCTGCTGCGCGACAAACGCACGCCGACGGCACAGTTCCGCCAGCTTGCACGCGAGATCAGCCTGCTGATGGCCTATGAGGTCACGCGCGCGCTGCCGCTCGAAAACGTGGAGATCGAGACACCGCTCGAGCGCATGCTCGCGCCACATCTGGTCGGCAAGAAGCTATGCTTCGTCTCGATCCTGCGTGCCGGCAATGGGATACTCGACGGAATGCTGGATCTGGTGCCGTCGGCGCGCGTCGGCCACATCGGGCTGTACCGCGATCCGGTGACGCTGATGCCGGTTGAGTATTACGTGAAGCTGCCGGATGACGTGAACAAACGGCTGGCGGTGGTGGTTGATCCAATGCTGGCCACCGGTCATTCCGCCTGCGCCGCGGTCGCGCGTCTCAAGCAAGCGGGCGCCGCACAGATCAGCTTCACATGTCTGATCGCCGCTCCCGAAGGATTGCAGGTCTTCACCGGGGAACATCCCGACGTGAAGCTGTTCACGGCAGCGATCGACCGCTGCCTGGATGATCACGGCTACATCCGTCCGGGTCTCGGCGATGCGGGCGATAGGCTGTACGGGACTCGGTAGCTACTATTGTCATTTTGCGACCTCCATGGCCAACGCAACCGCGACAAGCATTGCATCGGTTCCGCGTCCGCCGATGATCGACAGGCCGATCGGCAACCCGTCCACCGTTGCGCCGGGAATGCTGACCTGTGGCACACCGGTAAGTCCGCCCTGCGCACACAAACAGCCGATGCGGTCCCGCATCGGACCGAGCACCGGCAGCGACAGTCCTTTCTTCGGTGCCGGAAATGGCGTGGTCGGCAGGCACAGGATCGTCCCCTGCGGCAGCAGATACGCCATCCTGGCGCGCGCCTCCTGCCGCATCAATTCCGCCCAGCTTCGATCGGACTCCGGTATCGTCGAGCCCGCGACAAGACCGCGCGCGACGTTGAACGCCATGCGCGGATTGTCGCGCTCGACCCATGGCTTGAACGTCTGCCACGCCTCGTGCGGTTGCAGCGTTCGCTGCGCGCGCGACCAGACCGACAGGCCCTGCGGCGCCATCATCTCTTCCCGTGCCGATCCGATCAGCGTCGCAAGTTTCGCTACCATCGGCTGCAACGCAGCAGCCACCGCGGCATCGGCAAAACCAAAGGCATCGACGGCGACAATCAATCGCGTGGGCAGCGTGTCGGCGATCGTCTCACCAAGCAGCACGCTGGACACACATGCGAAAGTGTCCGCGTCGCGGTCGAACCAGCCCGTCGTGTCCGAACTGGGCGCCTGCGGCAACATGCCGGTGACGTCGAGACGCCCATGTGTCGGACGGATTCCATACAGCCCACAGAAGCTCGCCGGCACGCGCACCGAGCCGCCCGTATCGGTACCCAACGCCGTGTCGCAGAGTCCGGCCGCGACAGCGGCAGCCGAACCGGAGGACGAGCCACCCGGCACGCGGTCCGGCGCCTTCGTGTTGAGCGGCGTGCCGTCGAACGCATTCTCGCCGAGGATGCCGAGCGAAACCTCGTCCGTGATGGTCTTGCCGATCAGCTTCGCGCCGGCATCGAGCAGCGTCTGCACGGCCCATGCGTGTTTCGTTGGCACCGGATTGCTGCGTGCCCAGTCATGGTTGCCACCGCCGGTGGGATAGCCCGCTACATCGAACAGGTCCTTCGCCGCGAAGGTAAGGCCAGCAAGCGGTCCGTCACGTGCTCCGTCGATGGTGATCCGCGGACCGGGAATGAAGGCGTTGATTGCATCGGTCATTCGTGGGCCTTTGCTTCAGCGCTGCGACAGGAAATGCAACAACGCCTCATTGAACAGCGCGGGATCCTGCAGAAAGGCGAAGTGGCTCACTCCCGGCAGGATCAATTCGCCGGCGCCGGGAATGAGCGAAGCCATGTAATCGGTGTTCTCGCGTTTGATCGCCTCATCGTGGTCCGCATCGACGACCCATGTCGGCACCACGATGCCGCGCAGTTGAGCCTCGGTGAAGTGTGGCTCGGTCGCCCACATGTGGCTGATGTTCTCGAGGAACACCTTGAACTCCTTTGGCGTGGGTGACAGCCGCTCGTATTCGTGCGCGGCGCGTTCGATGTAGGCCGAGAACACCGGACTCTTCTCCACGTCCTTCACCCCGGAAGGATCGGAATTCGCGGCGAAAGCAAACAGTCTCGTCAAACGTTCCGGGTGATGGATCGCGATGTCGAGACCGATGATTGCGCCATCGCTCCAGCCCACCAGCGCCGCCGCGCGAATGTGCAGCATGTCCATTAGCGCCAGGACGTCCGATGCCATCACATCATATGCGATCGGCGCGGCATTGCGCGTGCTGCGACCATGCCCGCGGCTGTCGAGTACAACCACCTGATAGCCCCGCGCCAAAACGGGGATCTGGAGTCCCCAGTAGTCAGAATTGGCAAGCCCGCCGTGCACCAGGATCACCGGATCGCCATGCCCGAACACGGCATACCAAAGGCGAATACCGTTCACCGCGGCAACGCCGCTGTGCTCGGCCTTGGGCAATGCAGGGGTCGGCGGCAGGCGCTCCCAAGGGTATTGCTGTGCGGCAGCCGGAACCGCGGAGCAGAGCACCATCCAAATCAACAGGCCCAATCCGACGCGGTGCATCCGCATGCGTTCTGCCCTCCGTGTCTTCGTGCCTTTGTGGTGAACCTTCTTACTTCACTTCGCCTCCGACAACCGCTTCTGCGCCATCGGCCGCCACGGCGCATCGGCGGGCGACTCCGCCAGCGCACGGCGGAACAGCCCGGCCGCCTCATCGGTGACGCGGCCTGCCGTCTCGCTGATCGCCTCGGCTGCCTCCGCCGCAAGCGTAGGATCGAAACGGGTTGCCAGCGCGGTCCGCCAGGCATCCGCGGCCGCACTTAACCTGCCGCGGCTGACCTCGGCATTGCCGAGCAGCACATACCCCTGGCGCGCCTGTTCGCTGTGCGGATCAAGCGTTGCCAGGCGGACGCGAAGCTGCGCGATCAGCGCGGCCTCCTGCTCGGCGCGCTGTTGCGACGCGGCGATGCGCTCGGCGAGCGGTGCGGCGGGCAGATTTGGATTTCCGCCGACGACATAAAGCGCGAAGGCACCGATCGGGACCAGCACCAGTGCGATCAGGATCGGCGACGGCGAACTCGTCTGCGGTGCATCCTCGGCTCCGCCGGCGGCATTGAGCAGACGACGTTGCACCTCCAGCACCGCGCTCGCATGCTCCGCTGTGGCAATCCGTCCATCGGCCAGGTCACGATCCAGCTCGGCCAACTGGGCACGATGCAACGCGATCGCTGCCTCGCGCCGGCTGCGCGCGCCCGCCGCACGGCGCAACGAGAGTGCCAACGGTGCGAGCGCGATGGCCGCCAGCAGCGCAATGGCAAGCCAGATCATGCCCGGTCGGTCACGACTTCATCAGATCGGCGACGCGCCGCTGCTCGGCCTCGGTCAGCGGCTCGGGCGGGCCGGGGCGCCGACGCCTGGCGATCAGCACCGTTCCAATGCCGATCAGCAGCGCAAGCCCTGGTGCCGTCCACAGCACGAAGGTCTCTGCATTGAATGGCGGGCGCAGACGAACGAAATCGCCATAGCGCGCCACCATCCAGGCGGTCACCTGCTGGTCCGTGTCTCCCGCGACGACACGTTGGCGAATGATGTGCCGAAGGTCGCGTGCCAGGTCCGCGTTTGACTCTTCGACGCTTTCATTTTGGCACACCAGGCAGCGAAGCTGGTGGCCGATCGCCTCTGCGCGCAGTTCCTGCTGGCGGTCAGGCAGCAATTCGCCGGGGTCGCTGATCGCATTCGCCGGCGCGGCGGCCAGCAGCAGCACGGGCAGGAGGAATGCGGCAAACTTCACGTCAGACTCTGCAACAGCGGCGCCAATGATTGTTGCACGACATCCTCGCTGAGGCCGCCGGCCCAGCGCCAGCGCACGATGCCGGCCTTGTCCACGAGGTATGATTCGGGCACGCCGTAAACACCGAAATCAATCGCCACCCGGCCCGGCTCATCGCGCGCGATGCGCGTGTAGGGATCGCCGTTCTGTTGCAGGAAGTCCGAAGTGGCGTCGGCCTTGTCCTTGTAGGCGATGCCCCAGAGCGGCAGCCCCTGCTGCTTGAGCGTCATCAGCACCGGCGCCTCCTGCACACAGGGAATGCACCAGGATGCGAAGAAGTTGATCAGCACCGCGCGACCGGTCGCGGTGACATCCGCGCTGGAGAACCCTTGGCTCGGCTGCTGGCCCGGCAGCGAAAATGTTGGCAGGGGCTTGCCGATCAGCATGCTCGGCACTTCATGCGGATCGTAGCGGCCCGCGCGCATGCGTTCGAGCAGAGTCCAGAATGCAGCCCCCCCGACAGCGGCGATACCCAGCGGGGCGAGCAGGAAAAAGCGGCGCTGGATGGGGGTCATTACAGCCCCCGCCCCCCAACCCCCTCCCCCAAGGGGAGGGGGAGAACGTACGGCAGCAACACTCCCCCTCCCCTTGCGGGAGGGGGTTGGGGGGAGGGGTCCTGCCCCATCACGGCACAACTCCGGCCTGCATCCCGGCAGCACGCCGTGACGGCGCGCCGACACGTAGTCGCCGGTCGGCGAGCGACAGCGCCCCGCCGATGGCCATGACCAGCGCCCCGAGCCATATCCAAGGCGCCAGCGGATTGACATGCAGGCGCAGCACTGCCGCGCCGTCACGCTCCTCGCCCAGCACCGCATAGAGATCGCGGAATCCGTTGGTCTCGATCGCCGTGTCGGTGACCGCCGTCTTCTGCACGGTGAACATTCGCCGTGAGGGGTGGAACGTCACCACCTCCTGCCCGCCTCGGGTCACTCGGACATCCGCGACGCGCGCCGTGTAATTCGGCCCTTGCTCGTCGTGCAAGCCAAGCAACGTCCAGTCATAGCCGGCGAGTTGCACGCTCTGTCCCGGATTGACCGCGACAATTGTGCTGGCCGCAAGCGACATCCCGGCGATGCCGGCGACAGTAACGCCCATGCCGGAATGCGCGACCGCCGAGCCCCACACCGACAGCGGCTGCGCGGCCACGCGCGCACGGAACGTGGCGAACGGCGCACGGAACAGCCGCGTACGCTCGACAACCTCGGCGAACGCGCCGCAGATCAGCCAGGCGGAGGCGGCGAAGCCCAGCGAGGCCAGCCCGTAGCGCAACCCCAGCGCGGCAATCATGCCGATCGCAGCCGCGATCAGCGCCGCCCACCATAGCTTGAGCAACGCTGGCCACAGCTCCGCTCGTTTCCACGGCAGCACCGGGCCGAGCGACATCGCCAGGAACAGTGGAACGGCGAGCGGGAACACCGTCGACTGGAAATACGGCGGTCCCACACTGAGCTTGGCACCGAACACCAGTTCGGCGAACAGCGGATACGTCGTCCCGGTCAGCACGACGGCGCAGATCGAGCACAGCAGGATGTT
>DATMND010000386.1:0-3760 GCA_035569235.1 Acetobacteraceae bacterium
CACGCTGGACCATGTCGGACCCATGACCCGAACGGTGGCGGACAACGCGCTGCTGCTGGACGCGATCGCCGGCCACGATCCGGCCGATCCCGGCAGCACCGCCACCGGCGCGCGGTATTTCGGCCGCATGCTGGACCGCGGCGTGCGCGACCTGCGCGTGGGCTTCGTCCGGCATTTCCATGAGTTGGACAAACCGGCGCATCCAGAGGTGACGGCGGCAGTGGAGGATGCGGCGCGTGTTCTCCAGGCCGAGGGGGCGGAGGTGCGCACCGTCACGCTGCCGTCGCTCAACGAGTTCGCCGGGGTGAACCGGGTGATCCTGTGCAGCGAGGCATGGTCGATCCACGCACCGTGGCTGCGCTCGCGCCCCGGCGACTATGGCCAGCTTGCGCGCCAGCGGCTAATGCCGGGAGCATTCATGTATGCCGGCGATTATGTCGGGGCGCAACGCCGGCGGCTGCAGATGATCGCCGACGTAGAGGAAGTGTTCCGAGATTGCGATGTGCTGTTGTGCGCGAGTTCCATGGACCCGGCGAGCCTTATCGAGGACGCGGCGGAGACCGCTCGAACCTATCCGCGCCAGGCACGCACGCCGTTCAACGTGACCGGCCATCCCGCACTGGCGATGATGGCGGGCCTGTCGGATGCGGGGCTGCCGCTGTCGGTGCAGTTTGTCGGCGGGTATTTCGACGACGCGACGGTGCTGCGGGTCGCTGCTGCATATGAGCGCGGCACCGATTGGCACAAACGGCGGCCACCAATTGGGTAGGCGGTTGGGAGACACCCCTCACCCCAACCCTCTCCCCAAAGGGGAGAGGGAGCTTGCGTGTCGCGGCTCCCCCTCCCCTTGCGGGAGGGGTAGGGGGAGGGGTGTAGGCGCATGACCCTTGAAACATCCGGCCCCACGTCCCGAGTCTATTTCTCGCAGCGCTTGCGCCTGCACTACGTGGACTGGGGCAACCCGTCCGCACCGCCGCTGATCCTGGTGCATGGCGGGCGCGACCACTGCCGCAACTGGGACTGGGTGGCTGCCGCCCTGCGCGAGCACTACCACGTCATCGCGCCCGACCTGCGCGGACACGGCGATTCCGCATGGTCCGCATCCGGCCACTACACGATGGCCAACTATATCTATGACCTCGCTCAGCTCATCCACCAGCAGGAACTGGCGCCGGTCGCCATCATCGCCCATTCGCTCGGCGGCAACATCGCATTGCGCTATGCCGGCATCTACCCCGCGGCGGTCCACCGCCTTGTGGTGATAGAAGGCCTCGGCCCGGCGCCGAGACTACCCGGCGTGGAACCGGGACGATCGATCGACGAACGCATGCGCGCCTGGATCGACGAACAGCGCTCGCTGTCCGGCCGAATGCCGCGACGCTACGCCTCGATCGAGGACGCGCTGCGCCGTATGCAGGCGGAAAACCCGCATCTGTCCGCCGAACAGGCACGCCACCTCACGCAGCACGGCGTGAACCAGAACGAGGACGGCACCTACAGCTGGAAGTTCGACAACTATGTCCGCGTCTGGCCGCCCTACGACATGACGCGCGAGGAGATCGCCTCGCTGTGGTCGCGCATCGCCTGCCCGACGCTGCTGGTCTACGGTCGCGAGAGCTGGGCGAGGGACCCTGCGGAAGACGGCCGCGCCGGCTATTTCCTTGACGCGCGCGTGCTCGGCGTGGATGGTGCCGGGCACTGGGTGCACCACGATCGTCTTGAGGTGTTCCTTCAGGCTGTAAGTGGATTTCTGGCCTGATCGGCTGCATTAACCCATTATTGTTGGTTCGGGACCGACAAACGCACGCTATCGGACCTCCAGGCAGCACGACAAAATGTCCATATACAATTTACGCCGACAGCCAGCCCCATGAGTTCGGCGATCATATCCAGCGCGGATGCGTCGCGCATCGCCTTGCCCTCGGAAGACGAGGATGTCGCCACGCTGCGCCGCACCGTGGTCGCCAAGCTGACCTATGCGGTCGGCCGCGACCCGATCGTGGCCACCGACCGTGACTGGTTCGTGGCGACCGCGCTCGCCGTCCGTGACCATGTCATCGAGCGTTGGATGGCGTCGACACGGGCCAACTACACATCCCAGGGCAAGCGCGTCTATTATCTCTCGCTCGAATTTTTGATCGGCCGACTGCTATTTGACGCGCTGAACAACCTCGGCCTCACCGAACACATGCGCGTCGCACTCGGCGAGCTTGGCGTCGACTTCGACCGGCTGCGCGAAGTCGAGCCAGACGCGGCGCTTGGCAATGGCGGCCTCGGACGACTTGCCGCCTGTTTCATGGAGAGCATGGCGACGCTGTCCATCGCGGCACACGGCTACGGCATTCGGTACAACAACGGCCTGTTCCGCCAGGTCATCCAGGACGGTTGGCAACGCGAGTACCCCGAGGACTGGCTATCATTCGGCAATCCCTGGGAGGTGGCCCGGCCCGATGTGAACCACACCATCGGTTTCGGCGGCACAGTGGAAACGCGGGCGGGTCCGGACGGAACCACAACCTCGATCTGGCACCCGAGCGAGACGGTGGCTGCGGTCGCCTATGACACGCCCCTCGTCGGCTGGCGCGGTCACTATGCCAACACCCTGCGGCTATGGTCGGCCCGGGCGGCGGACCCGCTGCATCTCGACACGTTCAATCGGGGCGACCATGTCGGCGCGCTGGCCGGGCGCGCTCGGGCAAACGCGATTTCGCAGGTGCTGTACCCCAGCGACGACTCTGCGTCGGGACAGGAGTTGCGTCTGCGTCAGGAGTATTTCTTCTCCGCAGCCTCGCTGCGAGACCTGACCAGCCGCCATGTGGAGCAGCAGGGCGACATCCGCACGCTCGCCGACAAGGCGGCGATCCAGATGAATGACACGCATCCGGCAATCGCCGTGGCCGAACTGATGCGGATTCTCGTCGATGTCCACGGCGTGCCCTGGCACGAGGCCTGGCGCATCACCGTCGGCACGTTCTCTTACACCAACCACACGCTGTTGCCCGAGGCGCTGGAGAGCTGGCCGGTGCCGCTGATCGAGCGCCTGCTGCCGCGCCACATGCAGATCATCCATCAGATCAACCGGGTGCACCTCGATGGGCTGCGCGACTGCGGCCGAAGCGACACGCCGCCGCTGGAGGCGGTATCGCTGATCGACGATGCCGGCGGGCGACGCGTACGCATGAGCACGCTCGCGTTCATCGGCTCGCACAAGGTGAACGGCGTCTCGGCGCTGCACACCGAGCTGATGCGCAAGACCGTGTTCCGCAACCTGCACACGCTTTACCCGGAGCGGATCGTCAACAAGACGAACGGCATCACGTTCCGTCGCTGGCTGTTCGAGGCGAATCCCGGTCTGACCAAGCTGCTGGTCAACGTGGTCGGACAGCGCGTGCTCGACGACCCGCTTGTGCTCGACGATTTCGCCGCGCATGCCGAGGACACCGGACTGCACGACAGGCTCGCCGCCATCCGCCACGCCAACAAGGCGGCGCTGGCGCGGCTCGTGGCCGAAAGGGTGGGGATCAGGGTCGATCCCGCGGCGCTGTTCGACGTGCACATCAAGCGCATCCACGAGTACAAGCGGCAGTTGCTGAATGTCCTGGAGACCATAGCGCTATACAACGAGATGCGTACTCATCCGACGCGCGACTGGATCCCGCGGGTGAAGATCTTCGCCGGCAAGGCGGCGGCCAGCTATCACCGCGCCAAGCTGATCATCAAGCTGATCAACGACGTGGCGCACGTGATCAACGGCGATCCG
>DATMND010000387.1:0-32761 GCA_035569235.1 Acetobacteraceae bacterium
CCGTCATCCCGGCGGATTCGTGTCGGCCGAGACGGGCGAAGTACATCCGGTCGTGTGGGCAGCGCTGGATCGTGGCGTTACCGTTGATGTCGGGCACGGTTCGCATTTCAGCTTCGAGATGGCCCGCCGCACCATCACTGCCGGTATCCGCCCGCATACGCTGGGTGCTGACATGCACGGCTACAATGTGCGGCCGCCTGGTGTCGGCAACGATGCGGCACGCCAGGAAAATCCGTTCTTTGGCGTCGCGCCGTTCAACCTGACGCTTGCCATGACCGAGCTGATGACGCTCGGCATGACGCTGCCCGACATCGTTGCGACGGTGACTAGCAATCCTGCGCGCATGGTGCAGATGCAGGACTCGCTTGGTGCTCTGGCTGTCGGACGCGAAGCTGACATTTCGGTCCTGGATCTGCTGCGGGGCCGCTTCACGCTGTCCGACAACAGCGGCGAAAAGGTCATTGCAGAGCAGATGCTCGCGCCGGCTTTTGCGTTGCGCGCCGGCAGGCAGGTGGCCGCGGACAGCCCGTTGATCCCGCCGGCAGCCTTGCTGGCGGCGTGAGCCGATGAGCGGCTCGGCGCTGTGGCGCGCGGCGCCAGACCCATTCGATGCCGTTGAGCCATCGACGGTTATGATCCGGAGGCGCTTTCAAGACGATCGGCAACGTCGTCTGGAGCAAGGTTGGGCGGTCGGCTGCGTTGGTGACGGGGATCTCCGTGGCTCGATCGGCGGCACTGGCTCCGAGTCAGAGTGCCCGCGTGAGGGGAGGACAAGCTGCTGTGGTGGGCCAGGCTCGGGTGGCGCCTGCAATTGCAGCATCTGCCGCACCCGTGTGGCGTTGTGGGGTTGCGCGGGATGCCACAGGCCGAAGTAAATGGGGCGTCCTTCAGTCGCGCGGTCAGCTTCAGGGCGTGCGGGGCGAACTCCGTCAACCGCACCTGCACCGCCCACAGATACGACATCAGCCCGCTGCGGCTGAATAAGGCCCGCATCGTTCCACGGAACACCAGCCGGTCAAAGCCGCTCAGCGTCCCAATGACATTTTCGGCGTGTTTGGCTACAAATTGCTGCACGGCGTTCCCCTCCTGTTGTTCTGGTACTGCTCATCACAGACCAGCCTATCAGCAGGAGAGCGGGACACCGTGCCTTTTTGGTTGCGGCTGATCGGCCGCGCTAAGTGTTCCGCGTGAATCTGCCTTCATCTGCGTTTGAACCTTTCTTATCCCGCCGCGTCGCAAGCCTCTCAAAGCGAGCCGAGACCCTACGGGATCGCAGACTTGCAATATGCCCGTAGCCGCATTCTCAGAATCGGCGCTCGAAAATCGTGATGACATCGCCCGGTTGAACGTAGCTCTGCCGGCTCGCTCTGCCCTCGACTGCGTTGCCCTCAACCGTGCGGACGATGGCGGCATAGCCCTCGACGGCGCGATAGGTGAAGCCGCCGCCCACCGCCACCGCCGTCACCACGGTCATCCCTGGCTGGTAGGCATACTGGCCGGGCTTGTTGACCTCGCCGAGCACATAAATCGGGCGATAGGCGATGACCTCCACCGCCACGGACGGATTGCGCACCAGATTGACCCGTCGCAACACGGAACCGACGGATGTCTCCAGTTCCGCGGAGGTCAGGCCGGCGGCCTGCACTGCACCGACTAGCGGAAGGGCGATATGGCCGCTGTCATTCACCCTGAATTCGCCGGTCAGCGTTTCCTCGCCGAACGTGATGATGCGAACCTGATCGCCGGGTCCCAACTTGTAGGCGACCGGGCTTGTGGGCGGCAGCAGTGGAAGCCCGCTACCAGGTCCGCCACAACCGGCGATCGCCAGCAGCATCAGGAATACCAGGCGCAAACGCCGAAACGGAGCCACGCCCGCAAGGAAGAAGAGGTTCATGAGGCGAGTATGCCGGCGCCCGATTAGCCGGGAATTAAGGCGACCGCGGTTACATATGTTTGATCGGGCAGCTCGGCTGACCAGGAAAGCCAGCCTCATCCCCCGACCCAG
The DNA here is from genome assembly GCA_035569235.1 of Acetobacteraceae bacterium. GTDB lineage: Bacteria > Pseudomonadota > Alphaproteobacteria > Acetobacterales > Acetobacteraceae > JAMXLO01. Next base: position 2,006 of record DATMND010000387.1, read on the forward strand.
GACAGGCGATGCTTGACCGACCTGCAGGAGCCCCGCAAGCGCCGCTGTCCTCACGGCGGGATCGCTCGCAGTGGCGCGCGCCGGCCGAGGGGTATGACCGGTCGGCTCTGACCGGAGCAGCCGTCATTGCCATACTGCGGCGGCGCAAGCTGCCTTTGCTTGCATCGATCCTGCTGGTGCCATTGCTGAGCTACGTCGCCATCAGCCAGATGACGCCGCTCTACACGGCTACCGGCACCTTGCTCTACGACTCGAGCGAGTACAAGTTGCACGAGCTGCAGAGCATATTGCGGGCCGATCCGATTACCGACGCGGTGATGGCGACCCAGGCGGAAGTGCTGCGTGGCATGCCCCTCGTGGAACAGGTGGCCAGTCGGCTCAATCTGCACGCAAACGCGGAATTTAACGTTTCCCTTCGGCAGGCATCATGGTCGCGGCATGCGCTTGCGTTGTTGCCACGCCGGATCGCGCGATTCATGCCGGGACTCTCGGGGGCGACGGCGCCGGTCGGTGAGCCGGCGGGCCCACGGCTGGACCCGGGGCGCAATGCCACATTGCAGGCCGTACAGGCCGCACTGACGGTTACCCCCCTGAAGTCATCGCACGTGCTGGAAGTTTCCTTCACTGCGGAAGATCCTGTTCTGGCCGCAGCCGCGGCAAACGACGCGATGGACGCCTACGTGAAGGCCCAGTTGGGAGCCAAGTTCGGCGCCGTGGCACGCGCCAGGGAGTGGCTCGAGCGCCGGGTGAAGGAATTGCGTGGCGAGGTGCAACGCAGCGAGGACGAGATTGCCAAGTACCGCGTCCGGAAGGGTCTGGTCGATGGAATGCATGCCAGGCTCGGTGCCGAACAGATCAGCCTGCTCACCGAGGACCTTGTGCATTCCCGCAACGACCTGGCGGCGGCAGAGGGTCGGCTGGATGCTGCCAGTGGCCGAAGTGGCGCCGTGGCACAGGCGGCAATCGCTCCCTCGGTCGTGCAGCTGCGCGCCCGGCAGGGGCAGCTGGCCGCACAGCTTCAGTCGATGCTAGGCCGTCTTGGCGCCAGCCATCCGGACGTGCAGAGCCTGCGGGCACAGCTCGCCGAGGTGGACCGGAGTGTGGCGGCGGAGGTTGCCCACGCCGTTGCCGCCATCGCGGCCGATGTGCGCGCCGATCGCGAGCGGGTGGCTGCGCTGGAGCAGGACCTGCACGAGGTGCAGGGCCAGCTGGAGCGCGATTCACAGGCGCAGATTCCGCTGAATGCGCTGCAGCGCGATGCCGAGGCGTCGCGGGGCCTGCTGCAATCGGTGCTGGAGCGCCTGCAGCAGACCGCTCAGCAATCGGCGATCGAGGCGCCGGACGCGCATGAGATTTCCCTGGCACTGCCACCGCAGCGACCGAGTTTCCCGCGCACCGGACTGTTGATGGCAGCCGCCGCAGCGTTCGGCATCGTGTTCGGCCTGTTGCTGGTCTATGTGTGCGAGCTCGCCGACCGCAGTTTTCGCAGCGGCGACGATATCCGCGCGGTGCTCGGGCTGCCCTGCTTCGCATTGATCCCGCGCGTTCGCAGACGCGCGCTGGGGCAAATGAGCATCGATGAGTATGCCGCCCGGAAGCCGCTGTCGCCGCTGGCCGAGCAATTACGCTCACTGCGGGCGGGTCTGTCGCTCTGGCCGGACAGGCCGCATATCGTCGCGGTGACGGCGGCGTTGCCCGCGGAGGGAAACACCACCGTCACGCTCGCCCTGGGGCGTCTCGCGGTGATGAACGGCGAGCGGGTCATCGTGCTGGACTGCGACATCCGTCAGTCTGCGCGCGGCCAGTTGACGTTGGCTGATCCGTGCCCCGGCCTTGTCGACTGCCTGCGGGGGCGGGCCTTGCTCGCCGATGTCATCAGCAAGGACAGGACCACCGGCATGGACTACATCCCCAGCGGCACGGCCGAAGCGAATGCGCTCGGCCTGTTGATGTCGGCCACGATGGCGCGCCTGTTGCAGACGCTACGGCAGGACTACGATCTTGTGCTCCTGGATGCTCCGCCGGCGCAGGCGGTGACGGATGCGCGCATCGTCGCCGGCCTCGCCGATGCCACACTGCTGTGCGTGCGCTGGCACCATACGCGGCGCGACGTTGTGCTGCATGCACTCGAACTGCTGGAGGAAGCCCACGCCAACGTGGTTGGTGCGGCCTTGACTCAGGTGGATGTCAACGTCCACGTGCGCTCTGGTTACGCCGATGCGGAGGTGTATCATCCGCGACACGGCGGCTACTTCCGGGAGTAGGCAGACAATGGCGCGGCGCTATCTGGTCACCGGCGGAGCCGGTTATGTCGGCAGCCATCTTGTCGCTGCTCTCGCAGCGCGCGGCGACACCGTCGTGGTGCTGGACAACCTGCGCACCGGACATCGCGCGGCCGTGCCGTCCGGCGTGCAGCTGATCGTTGCCGACCTGGCAGACACCGGCGTGGTCGAGACGGTCCTGGCCGATGGGCCGTGGCACGCGGTGTTCCACTTCGCGGCACTTTCGCAGGTGGGCGAAAGCATGCGCCTGCCGTTCCGCTATCTGATCGACAACGGCGTCAACGGCATGCGGCTGATAGAGGCCTGCGTGCGACATGGCGTATTGCGCTTCGTGCTGTCATCGACCGCGGCGCTGTACGGCACGCCCGATGTGGTGCCGATCCTGGAAGACGCGCCGCTCCATCCGGAATCGCCCTATGGCGACAGCAAGTGGTTCCTCGAGCGCACGCTGCACTGGGCGGAGCGCGTGCACGACCTGCGCTTCGCGTCGCTGCGCTACTTCAACGCGGCCGGCGCAGATCCGGAAGGACGCTTCGGCGAGGACCACCGGCCGGAGTCGCACCTGATACCGCTGGTGATCGACGCGGCACTCGGCCGACGCCCGGAACTCGAGGTGTACGGCAGCGATTATGCCACGCCCGACGGCACATGCCTGCGCGACTATGTGCATGTGACCGACCTGGCGGATGCCCATCTGCTGGCTCTCGACCGGCTGGAACGTAGCAGCATCACAGTCAATCTCGGCAACGGCAGGGGCCACTCGGTGCTGCAGGTGATCGAAGCCGTGCAGCGCGTGTCGGGCAGGAAAGTGCCATACCGGTTCTGCCCGCGCCGGCCAGGCGACGCGGCGGTATTGGTGGCATCGTCTGAGCGTGCGCACCGCGAGCTTGGCTGGCGGCAGCGATTCGCCGACCTGGATGAGATCGTGCGCACCGCGCTGTTCTGGCGCGAGGCGCACCCCAACGGTTATGCGAACTGACGGACGGCCAGCCAACACCATCACGATCATGCTTTCGGCCGCAGTGCTGCTGTGGCCGGCGCTGTGGAATGGATATCCGCTCGTGTTCTCCGACACCGGGACATATCTTTCCCAGGCGATCGAGCACCATCTCGGCTGGGATCGTCCGGTCTTCTACAGCCTGTTCCTGTTTCCGCTGCACATGACCGTCACGACCTGGCCGGCGATCGCGGCGCAGGCGCTGCTGGCGGCGCACACTCTGCACCTAGCGCGGCGCGCGCTGTTGCCGGATGTCTCCGCGTGGTGGCTGCTGCCCGGCGTCGGATTTCTGGCGGTTGCGTCGAGCCTGCCCTGGTTCGCCTCGCAACTCATGCCTGACGTTTTCACGCCGATTCTCGTGCTCGTCCTGGCGCTTCTGGTGCTCGTTCCCGAGCGGCTGTCGCGACGTGAACGCGCCTGGCTGGTGATATTCGCCGCGTTCATGATCGCGGCACACCAGTCCAACGTGCCGCTTGCGCTGGGTTTGCTGGTGGTCCTGGTGCCGTTGCGCCGGCGGCTCGGCACGGCGACACCGCTTGCGCATCGTAGCATGCTGACGGCTGTCGCCCCGCTGGTACTGGCCATGACCGCCATGGTTGCCGTGAATGTCGTGGGGGCCGGGCGCGTCGCGCTGTCGCCATACGGCAACGTCTTTGTGCTGGCGCGCGTCATCTACGACGGGCCGGGCATGGACGTGCTGCGCCGGGACTGCCCGCAGGCAGGTTGGCGTCTCTGCGCCTTCGTCGATCAGTTTCCGCCAACCTGGGACGATTTTCTCTGGCGCGAGGATGGTCCGGTGGCCAAGGCGGGTGGCGCACGAGTCGTTTCAGCCGAAGCCGACGGGATCATCGCCGCCGCTATGCGCGCCGAGCCAGGCACCGAACTGCGCGCGTTCCTACACAACGCCCTGCAGCAGCTTGCGCGGTTTGCCAGTGGCGACGGGCTGCAATCCTGGCCGTCCACCGTCACGCCAATGATCGACCGTGATTTTCCCCCCTTCGAGACCGGCGCTTACGCAGCTGCACGCCAGACTCAAGGTACGTTCGGCGTTCCGGCGTGGATGCAGGAACTGCATGGCGCGGTCGCGGTCCTGGGTGTGATCGGCTGCTGCGCGGTTTTTCCGATCGCGCTGCGCCGCCGGCACGTCGCCGCCGGATTTGCCATTGCCGTGCTGCTTGCTGTGCTGGGCAACGCCGCCATCACCGGCGGCCTGTCGGGGCCGCACGACCGCTATCAAAGCCGCATCATGTGGCTGCCTCCTGCGTTCGCACTGCTCGCAACGGTCAGCCTGGTTCGTTCCGGCATCCGCCGTACTCCGCTTCTCATCCCCCCTCGACTCGCCATCCCGCCGGGAACGGGGCCCCAGCCGATCCTACCCAGCCGATGAACCGCGCCCAGGCGACCAACGTCTTCTGGTCCGGCTTTGAGGCGGCGACCTCGGCGGCGCTTTCCTTCGCTTCCGCGTTTGTGGTCGCCCGCCTGGTCGGCCCGTCGGAAGTTGGCATCGGCGCGGCGGTGGTTGCCGTGCACGTATTGCTGTGGGTCGCGGTGAACGCCTTGTTCGCGGATCCGCTGGTCCAGCGCGCAGCGGTTGATGATGCGTCCTTCTCCAGTGCGTTCTGGGCGTCCCTGGGAGTCGGTGGCGTTGCTGCGATGCTGCAAGTGGCTCTGGCACAGCCGATTGCCTGGTGGCTTGGCGACAACCGGCTGATACCGATGTCGGTCCTCCTGGCGTTGCCGCTGCCCCTGGTCGGCGCGGCAGGACCGGTTCAGGGACTGCTGACCAGGAACCGAGCCTACAAGGTGCTCGCGGGGCGCACGCTGATCGGCCAGGGACTAGGCACGTTCACCGGCGTCGCCGCGGCACTCGCAGGAGCCGGCGCATGGGCGCTCGTGCTGCAGCAGCTTGTCGTGTCAGTGGCGGGCGCGCTGGCACTGCTCGTGTGCTGCCCAAGTCGCCCTCGTTGCATCGTGCGCCGGCAAGACCTGCGCGACATGCTGCGCATCGGCCTGCCGCTGACCGCCAGCACGCTCATACAGCACGGACGCTACCGCGTGTTCGCGCTGCTGATCGGCGGGACGGCCGGGGCGGCCGCGCTCGGCCAGGTGCACATGGCGTTCCGTCTGGTCGACACGGTGCGCGAACTCGCATTCACCGCGCAGTGGCGACTGATGCTGCCGCTGCTTTCGGAACGGCAGGACGACCTGCCCGGATTGCGCGCGGCCGTGGATCGCTGCCTCGCCTGGTCGAGCGTGATGGCGTTCCCGCTGTGCGGCATCATGGCATTGTCCGTTCAGCCGCTGGTGCAGATATTGCTTGGCCCGGTCTGGCAACCTTCCGGCGCGGCGGCATTGCCGCTGATCGTGCTGACAGCATGGCTGTTCCTGCTGTTTCCCTCCGGTGTCGCGGTCATCGCACGCGGCGTGCCGCGATATGCACTGATTGGCAACATTGCCGGCCTGGTCGCAATCGTGGTCGCGGTCGTACTGATCCGCCCCGCCTCTCCGTTCCACGCCGTGCTGGTCTGGCTCGGCGCACAACTCTTCATCAGCCCCTATGTGCTGCTTACCAATGCGGGCGTGCTGCATACTCGCGTGTTGCGTCCGCTGCGCGCGGGCTTGCCGATGCTCGGCGCCATGCTCCTCGCTTCCCTCGCGGCATTCGTAGTGCCGTACGCGATGGGCGAGCCTGAGACGCCGGTATCGCTTATCGCACTTCGGCTGCTCATCGCCATGATTGTCGGCGTGCCAAGCGCCTTGCTGCTCGCGGCTGCACCAGGGGGATTGTTTCGCGGGGCGCGCCGCGGCGTCGCGCATGCGGTCGCGGGAGGGGTCAGGCCCCTCCCAGCTCCCATCAATCCACGATCGCCTGATAGACCAGGCCGCGGAAAGCGAACCGGTAGTACAACCGCTGTCCCGGCGCCTGGATCAACATGATCGGGACAAGTTTCTCCCTCGGATCGACCCAGAATGCGGTGCCCGCCGCCCCGCCCCAGTTGAACTCCCCGACACTGCCAGGATACCCGGCCATGCCCGGCTGGGTCCGCACCGCCACCGTCAGCCCGAAGCCATAGCCTGGCCCCGGCGCAAAGTTCGGACCCTGCGACAGCGCGGGTCCCAGATGGTCGGACGCCATCAGCTCGACCGTCTTGCGCGACAGCAGACGCACGCCGTTGCCTTCGCCGCCGTTGGCCAGCATCAGCGCGAACCGCATGTAGTCGGACGCGGTGGACAGCAATCCCTCGCCGCCGCCGAGGAAGATACGCTGCTGGGTAACGTCGGTCAGCTTGGCGGTCTCTCCGGTGTCGGGATCGGGTCCTGGCTGCGCGACACGGTCCAGCTTGTCCTTCGGCACATTGAAGAACGTGTCGGTCATGCCGAGCGGCTTGAAGATACGTTCCTCCATGAACGCGTCCGCGCGCTGGCCGGAGACCACCTCCACCAACGCCAGCAGCACGTCGATCGAGCGGCCATATTCCCAACTCGTCCCGGGCTGGAACATCAGCGGCAACTTGCCCAGTTCCTCCACCATCTGCTGATCCGTCATCCGCGCGGACAGCGGCTTGCTGTCGGTTCCGGCCAGCTGGATGCCGATCCCCGCCTTGGTCATGGCCTGTTCGGCCGCCGAACTGCCGGCCCCGTAGGTGATGCCGGAGGTGTGACGCATCAGGTCCTGGATGGTGATCTCGCGATTGGCGGGAACCGTGGAGGTGACCTTCCTGCCCTGCGCATCGACGGTTTCAACCATCACCTTGGGGTTCTTCAGCGCCGGCAGATATTTCGAGAATGGGTCGGTCAGACGGATCTTGCCGTCTTCCACAAGCATCAGAACCGCGACGCCGGTGATCGGCTTGGTCATCGAATAGATGCGAAAGATGCTGTCCTTCTGCATCGGAGCACCGGTCGCGGGGTCACGAACGCCGAACGCCTCGTGATAGACCACCTTCCCATTGCGCGCGATGATGACCACCGCACCGGGAATGCGCTTGGCATCCGTGTCGGCTTTGAAGAATTGCGTGATCCGGTCGAGCCGCCCGATCCCCACATCGGCTGGTGCCGCGGAGGGCAGGTCGGCGGCGAACGCCGCGGACACCAGCGACAGCCATGCGCTTGCAGCGAAAAGAATTCGTCTCAAGGTTGTTTCTCCCGTTGTCGCTTTACTGTATCGGTCGCCCCTGACTGCGGATGAGCTTCACACCGCCCCCAGCATGCACGTCAAGGTCCCGATGATCGACACTCGCAGAATAGCAACGGCGCCCGGCCTGGTGTTCGACGCATCGATCGGCGGGGACGATACTGCGCCTCTTGTCCTGATGCTGCACGGTTTCGGCGTTTCACGGTATCTGTGGAACGCACAGGTGCCTGCGTTGGCCGAGGCCGGGTTCTTTGCGGCAGCACCGAATCAACGCGGCTACGCGGTCGATGCGCGACCGGATCCGAGCGATCATGCCAGCTACCGCGTCGATCTTCTGATCCGCGATGCACTCGATATCGTCGCGACTCTCGGTCATGCCGACCGGCGCTTCCATCTCGTCGGACATGACTGGGGCGCCAGCCTTGCCTGGCAGATCGCCGATCAGCATCCCGAGCGACTTGGCTCCCTGACGATCCTGTCGCGCCCGCACCCTCTGTCCTTCACGCGCGCGCTGAACCTGCCGGACGGCGAGCAGGCGCGACGGTCGCGACACCACACGACATTTCTCGATCCCGATGCGGGGCCGAACATCCTGGCCGATGATGCGAAGTGGCTGCGGACGCGACTGGCTGCGAATGGCGTACCGCCCGCGGCGATCGAGGCGCATCTTTCGGTCATCGGCAATCCGCCGGCCATGGAGGCGGCGCTGGCATGGTATCGGGCGCGCGGTGTGCGCCACCAGCCGCTCGGCCCGACATCGGTGCCGACCTTGTTCATCTGGGGCGACGCCGACGACACCGTCGGTCGGGCAGCGGCCGAGGGGACAGGCGAGTTCATCGCGGCGCCGTATCGGTTCGAGGTTCTGCCGGGGGTCGGACACTATGCCGCCGACCAGGTGCCTGATCGGGTCAACGCGTTGCTGCTGGAGCACCTTGCCCGCCACCCGGCTTGACCAGGCCATGGCGGCGGCGTGACATCGATCGCGACAATCGCCGCCATAATGACACACTCGGGAGGACCGCCATGCTCCAGCGCCAGTTGGTCGCGTCTGCCTTTGCCGCATTGCTGACTCTCGCCGGCCACGCGAAGGCGGACGAGTTGCGCGCAGAGGTGATCCATTGGTGGACCTCCGGCGGCGAGTCGGCCGCAGTGAAGGTCTTCGCGGATCAGTTTAATGCTGCCGGCGGCATCTGGGTGGACACCGCCATCGCCGGCGGTGCCAACGCGCGCACCGCGGCGATCAATCGCACGGTCGGCGGCAGCCCGCCCAGCGCCATGCAGTTCAACACCGGCAAGCAGTTCGACGATCTGGTCGAGAACGATCTGCTGACCAACGTTGATGCGCAGGAGGCGGCGCAGAGCTGGAAGGCAATTCTGCCGGCCGCGTTCGTTCAGGCGGTGACCCGCGATGGCCACGCCTACGCAGTGCCGGTGAACATCCACGGCCAGAACTGGCTGTTCTATTCCAACGATGCGCTGGCCCGCGCAGGCGTGCAGCCGCCGGCCAACTGGGATGAACTGTTCCCGGCTCTCGACAAGCTCAAGGCCGCCGGTCTGATACCGCTCGCGTTCGGCGGGCAGAAGAACTGGGAGCGCAATCTGTTCAACAACGTGATGGTGGGCCGCGGCGGACGCGACATGTTCATCGCCGTCTGGGGAAAGCGCGACGTTGCCACGGTGAAGGGGCCCGAATTCCGCAAGGTCGCCGAGTCCTACAAGCGGCTGCGTGATTACGTCGATCCCGGCAGCCCCGGTCGCAACTGGAACGACGCCACCAGCCTGGTGATCCAGGGGAAGGCCGGCATGCAGTTCATGGGCGACTGGGCCAAGGGCGAATTCACCGCGGCCGGCCTGACGCCCGGCAAGGACTACGGCTGCACCGTGCTCAGCGATCACGGCATGGCGTATGTCATGGGCGGCGACGTGTTTGCCTTCCCGCGCCTGAAGGATGCCAACCAGATCAAGGCACAGCAATTGCTGGCCCGTGTGCTGCTGGAGCCCGCCACCCAGATCGCCTTCGCGCAGAAGAAGGGCTCGATTCCCGTTCGGCTCGATCTGGATACCAGTTCGCTCGATGTCTGCGCGCGCAAGGCGGCCGGCTGGATCGCGGATCCAAACGCGCAGGTTCCGGCGAACGAGATGCTGTCGCCGCCCGCGCTGACCGGAGCGATGGAGGACATCATCTCGCAGTATTGGAATGACCCTGCGATGACGCCCGATGCGTTCGTCAGCAGGGTGGCGAGCACGCTCTCTCAGCAGTTCTGACGCCGGCGACCCACATGCGCATCGGCTCGCGTCTGCCGGCCCATCTCGCGCTTGCGCCGGCAGTGCTGATCGCGCTGGTCGCCTACTGCGGCGCTATGGGTTGGACGATCTGGATGTCGTTCACCAACTCGCGAATGCTGCCGAGTTCGGTGTTCGTCGGGCTGCGGCAATACAGCAGCCTGATCGCCAACGAGCGCTGGCAGGTCTCGGTCAGCAACATCGCGATCTTTGGCTGCCTGTTCATAATCGCAACTCTGGTGGTGGGCTTCGTGCTGGCAGCATTGATCGACCAGCGTGTGCGCGGCGAGAACCTTTTGCGATCCGTGTTCCTCTATCCGTTCTCGATGTCCTTCATCGTCACGGGGCTGGCGTGGCGCTGGATGCTGGACCCGACATTCGGTATCGAGAAAGTGGGCCGCGATCTCGGCTTGTCGGCGTTCCACTTCGACTGGCTGGTCCGGCCGGAGCGCGTCATCTACACGCTCGTCATTGCGGCGGTCTGGCATGCATCCGGTCTGGTCATGGCGATCATGCTGGCGGGATTGCGCGGCGTCGATCCGGAAATCTGGAAGGCAACCCGGGTGGACGGGATTCCGTCCTGGCGCGTCTATGCCTTTATAATCGTGCCGCTGTTGCGCGGCAGCTTTGCAACCGCCGTCGTGCTGCTCGCGACCAGCGTGATGCGGCTCTACGATCTGTCGGTTGCGATGACCAATGGCGGACCGGGGATTGCCTCGGAGGTGCCCGCCAAGTTCGTGATGGATCATCTGTTCGATCGCGGCAATGTCGGCCTGGCGGCCGCCGCCGCGACAACGATGCTGATCACCGTCGTGGCGGTGGTCGCGCCGCTGCTCTACTGGCAGCACAGTCGGCCAGGCGCCAGGCAGATCGCATGAGCGCGGGGAATATCGTTCCGCGGGGCCGCCGACCGAAGCGGCTGACGCCGGAGCGTGTCGGACTCCATGCCTTCCTCATCATCTGCGCCCTGTTCTTTCTGACGCCGCTCTACGTGATGCTGGTGACATCTCTCAAGGGCATGCCGGAGATCCGCCAGGGGCACCTTCTGGCGCTGCCGAGCGCGCCCGGGTTGGCAGCCTGGGGGAAGGCGTGGTTCGCCGCCTGCACAGGGCTGTCCTGCAACGGCATCCGCGTCGGCTTCGTCAACTCGCTGCGCATCCTGATCCCGAGCGTGATCGTGTCGATTGCCATCGGCGCGGTCACCGGTTACGCATTGTCGTTCTGGCGTTCGCGCGGCGCCGTGCTGCTGTTCGGCATTTTGATCGCGGTCGCCTTCATTCCATATCAGGTCTTCATCTATCCGCTGGTGCGGATCTTCTCGCATCTTGGCATCAACAATTCGGTCCCTGGCATCGTCGTCATCCACACGATCTTCGGTCTGCCGACGATGACGCTGATATTCCGCAATCACTTTGCCGGACTGCCGGAGGAGTTGTTCAAGGCCGCGCGTGTCGACGGTGCTGGATTCTGGCGGATCTTCGGCGCAATCATGCTGCCGATGGCGCTGCCGATCATCGTCGTGGCCGTGATCCTCCAGGTGACGGGGATCTGGAACGACTTCATATTCGGACTGGTGTTCGCGGGTCGCGAGAACCTGCCGATGACCGTGCAGCTCAACAACATCGTCAACTCGACGCAGGGCGAGCGCGAATACAACGTCGAGATGGCGGCGACCCTGCTCACCGCGACGGTGCCGCTGGTGGTCTATTTCGTGTCGGGCCGCTGGTTCGTTCGCGGCATCGCCGCGGGCGCGGTGAAGGGCTAGGCGATGAACGATCGCAGCAACGTATCGCTCCGCGGCGTCGAGGTCGCCTATGGCCCTATCCGTGTGCTCGATCGGCTGGACCTCGAGGTTGAGCAATCGGAGTTCCTGGTCCTGCTTGGCCCTTCCGGCTGCGGCAAGTCCACTTTGCTCAATGCTATCGCCGGGCTCACGGAAGTCGATGACGGCGAAATCTGGATTGGGGACCGCAACGTGACGTGGCTGGAACCGAAGGACCGCGGCATTGCCATGGTGTTCCAGTCCTATGCGCTCTATCCACGCATGAACGTGCGCGGCAACATGTCCTTCGGCCTCAAGGTTGCCCGGATGCCGCGCGCCGACATCGAGCGGCGCGTGCGAACGGCGGCCGAAATATTGCAGATCACCGACCTGCTCGATCGCCGCCCCGCGCAGCTGTCAGGCGGTCAACGCCAGCGCGTGGCGATCGGTCGTGCGTTGGTGCGTGACGCCGGTGTATTTCTGTTTGACGAGCCTTTGTCGAATCTCGATGCACAACTGCGCGCCGAACTGCGCGTGGAGATCAAGCGCCTGCATCAGCGCCTGGGCGCCACGATGATCTACGTCACGCACGACCAGATCGAGGCGCTTACGCTCGCCGACCGCATCGCTGTGATGAAAGATCGGAAATTCCAGCAGATCGGCACACCGCAAGAAGTCTACCTGCGCCCGGTCAATCGCTTCGTCGCCACCTTTGTTGGGTCGCCGGCGATGAATTTCCTGCCCGGACAGATTGTGGTCGGTTCCGATGGGCCGGCATTCCACTCGCCTGCCCTCAACTTTTCTCTCGCCACCTATCCGTTCGCGAGCACCCCGACTGACGCGACCCAAGTGGAACTGGGCATCCGGCCGGAGCATGTTGTCCTTGCTCCTGACTCCGCCAACGCCCGCGAGGTGTGCGTGGAAATGACCGAGCCGATGGGCAGCGATCTGCTTGCGTGGACGCGGCTCGGCGAACTGCCGCTGTCCATCCGCTTGCCGGCGGAGACGAAGCTGGCACCGGGCGAACGTTTGCCTATTCTGTTGCCCGAGCACCGTCTAAGCCTGTTCGATGCTGCGAATGGTGCGCGGCTCTGATGCTCTTCAACCCGTCAGGAGGCAGCCATGCCGGTGACAGACATATTGTCGATCCAGCTCTACACGCTGCGCTCGCTCAATGATCTCGACAAGGTGCTCGACACGGTCGCCGGCGCGGGCTTTCGCAACGTTGAAGGTGTGGGCGCACATCTTGACGATGCGGCGAATGTGAGGGCGAAGCTGGACGCGCGCGGGTTACGGTTCTCTTCCTCGCACGTAGGCTTGGCCGCGTTGCGGGAACGGCCGGACAGCGTGGTGGCAGCGTGCAAGCTGATCGGGTTCAATCAGTTGTTCATGCCGGCCGTTCCGCCGGAGCAGCGGGACATGGACGCGGCTGGCTGGCGCTCGCTCGGACGCGAGCTTGGTGCGCTCGCAACGCGATTCGGCGATGAAGGGATCCAACTCGGCTACCACAATCACAACTGGGAACTGAAGCCGAAAGACGGGACGATGACCGCTCTCGAACTGGTCTTCTCCGAGGCGGAAGGAAGTCCACTGACTTGGCAGGCGGACGTCGCGTGGCTGGTGCGCGGAGGCGCAGAGCCTGACATGTGGCTGTGGCGCTACCGCGATCGTCTGGTCTCCGCCCATGTGAAGGATATTGCGCCTGCAGGGGAAAAACTCGACGAAGATGGCTGGGCCGATGTGGGCGCGGGCGTGCTGGACTGGCCTTCCTTGTGGCGGACCTGCCGCGACTGCGGCGCACAGTGGATGGTGGTCGAGCATGACCGGCCGTCCGACCCCCAACGCTGCGCCCGCGCGAGCTTCGCTTATCTCAGCAGGTTGCCGGGCTGATCGGCATGGAACCGACGATCATCGGTATCATCGGCTGCGGCAATATCAGTGACGCCTACCTCGCCGGTGCGGCGCGCTCGCAACTTCTGCGCGTGAAGTCGGTCGCCGACATCCGTGCCGAAGCGGTCGAGGCGGCGGCGCAGAAATACGGTGTGGAGGCGATGCAGGTTGACGCTCTGCTTGCTGATGCGGATATCGAGATCGTGGTGAACCTGACGGTGCCGGCGGCGCATGCTCCGGTAAATCTGCGGATCATCGAGGCCGGCAAGCACGCGTACCTGGAAAAGCCGCTGGCGACCCGCTTTGACGAAGCGAAGCCGGTGATGCAGGAAGCCACGGCGAAGGGACTACGCGTCGGCTGCGCACCGGATACATTTCTTGGCGCTGCGCATCAGGCATGCCGCTACGCGATCGATGCCGGCTTGATCGGCGTTCCGGTCGCCGGAGCCGCGTCGCTGCTGTCACACGGCATGGAGCACTGGCATCCTAATCCCGCGTTTTTCTATCAACATGGCGGCGGGCCGATCCACGATATGGGACCGTACTATGTAACGCAGCTCGTCAATCTGCTCGGCCCGGTCGCGCGCGTGACGGCGCAGGCCTCGGGTGCCAGCCCGACGCGCACGATCACCAGCGAGCCACTCGCCGGGCAGGCCATCGCAGTGGAGGTTCCCACCACCGTCAACGGCGTGCTGTCGTTTGTCAGCGGCGCCAATGCCTCGCTCTGCCATTCGTGGGACGTTTGGAAACACACGCGCGCGCCGCTGGAGATCTACGGTAGCGAGGGCAGCATGCTGGCGCCCGATCCAAACTTCTTCGGCGGCGAGCCGCGGATCACACGGCGTGACGGCGACTGGATGCCGCTCGATATTCGCGCACACCCATATGGTGAGCCGAACCGGCTGACGCGAACCGGTGCGCACGTTGCGGATTACCGCATCATCGGTCTGCTCGACATGGCCGCGGCCATACGCGCCGGCCGGCCGCATCGGGCGAGCGGCATGCTCGCCCTGCATGTGCTGGAAGTGCTTGATGCGTTCGAGCGTTCGTCCATCGAGGGCTGCCACATTGCGATCGAGACGCCGTGTGATCGGCCGGAGAAGCTGCCGCTCGGTTCAGGCGAGGAGGTGTTCGCATGACAAGGATGATGCGCGGGCCGGCAATCTTCCTTGCTCAGTTTGCGGGCGACGCCGCTCCGTTCGACAGTCTGCACGGAATCGCGGCCTGGGCAGCGGCACTCGGCTACAAGGGGGTGCAGATCCCGTCCTGGGACCGGCGCCTGTTCGATCTCGATCGCGCCGCCGACAGCGATGCTTACTGCGATGAGGTGAAAGCCACTTTGGCACGAGCCGGCGTGCAGCTCACTGAGTTGTCCACGCATTTGCAGGGGCAGCTCGTCGCGGTGCATCCGGCCTACGACGAAGCCTTTGATGGATTCGCACCGGCGGCCGTGCAGGGCAAACCATCGGCACGACAGGCATGGGCGGTAGATCAACTGATGAAGGCGGCGCGCGCCTCCGCCCGTCTCGGCCTGACGACACACGCGACGTTTTCGGGCGCGCTTGCCTGGCCGTATTTATATCCCTGGCCGCAGCGCCCGCCGGGCCTGATCGAAACAGCGTTTGACACGCTTGCCGCACGCTGGTGCCCGATGCTCGATGCATTCGACGCCGCGGGCGTGGACCTCTGCTTCGAGATCCATCCCGGCGAAGACCTGCACGACGGCGCCAGCTTCGAGATGTTCCTGGAGCGCGTCGGCAATCACCCGCGCTGCAAGATACTTTACGACCCGAGTCACTTCGTGCTGCAGCAGTTGGATTATCTCGGCTTCATCGACCTGTACCACGAGCGCATCGGCGCATTCCATGTAAAGGATGCCGAGTTCAGTCCGACCGCGCGGCAGGGCGTCTATGGTGGCTACCAGTCCTGGGTAAATCGCGCGGGCCGGTTCCGTTCGCTCGGCGACGGCCAGGTAAATTTCCGCGGCATATTCTCAAAGCTGGCGCAATACGGCTTCGCTGGCTGGGCGGTGCTGGAATGGGAATGCGCCATCAAATCGGCCGAACAGGGCGCGCGTGAAGGCGCACCGTTCATCCGCGACCACATGATCGAGGTGACGGACAGGGCGTTCGATGATTTTGCCGCCGCCGCCACGGACGATACCGCGAACCGCCGCATGCTGGGCCTGGATTGAGCCGGTGAGTCCGAATGATCGCGTGGGTCTTGGCATGGTCGGCGGTGGGCAGGGCGCCTTCATCGGTGCGGTGCACCGGATTGCCGCGCGATTGGACGATGCGTACTCTCTGGTCTGCGGTGCGCTGTCGTCCGATCCGGTCCGCGCCCGTGCGTCTGGGTTGGAACTGGGCCTTGATCCGGCCCGTGTGTACGGCTCCTACGCCGAAATGTTCGCCGCCGAGCGCGATCGTCCGGACGGGATGGAGGCGGTCGCGATCGTGACGCCGAACCAACTGCACTATCCCGTTGGTTGTGCCGCACTGGAAGCCGGATTTCATGTGATCTGCGACAAGCCGCTTGCCACCTCCACCGCGGAAGCGGACGCTCTGGTGAAACTTGCCACCGATTCAAAACGCATATTCGCTGTCACGTACAACTATTCCGGCTATCCGATGATGCGCCAGGCGCGAGCAATGGTCGCGCGCGGGGACATCGGCGCGCTGCGCGTCGTGCAGGTGGAATACGCGCAGGCGTGGCTTGCCGGACCATTGGAGACCACCGGGCAAAAGCAGGCGCTTTGGCGGACCGACCCGACGCAGTCCGGACCTGGCGGGGCGATCGGCGATATCGGCAGCCATGCGTTCCATCTAGCCTGCTTTGTCACCGGTTGCGTGCCCGAGCAGATACTCGGCGATCTCTCGACGTTCGTTCCAAGCCGACGGGTCGATGACAACGCCCATGTGCTGCTCCGCTTCGCCGGCGGCGCTCGCGGCATGTTATGGGCGAGCCAGGTGGCGCATGGCCACGAGAACGCGCTGCGGCTGCGTATCTACGGCGAGGCGGGCGGTCTGGAATGGGCGCAGGAGGAACCGGACCGCCTCTGGTTCACGCCGTCCGATCAGCCGCGACGTCAGCTGACGCGCGGCGGCCCCGCGATGACCGCGGAGGCAGCACGGGTTGCGCGCCTGCCCGCTGGCCATCCCGAGGGCTATCTGGAGGGTTTCGCGACCATCTACGCCGAAGTCGCTCGCGCCATTCGAGCAGCACGTGACGGCGTCGCGCCGGCGCCGGAAGTTATGTTCCCGTCGGTTGCGGATGGCGCGCTCGGTGTGCGCTTCATCGCCGCGAGCGTGAAATCGTCGGCCGAAGGTGCACGCTGGATAGACCTGCTATAGTCCATCGAGTCACGATTCGATGAACCGCCTGATCAGCCGGTTCACTTCACCGGCCTTTTCCATGTGCGGCAGATGTCCCGCTGCATCCAGAATGTGCACTGGCAGGCGTGAAGCGAGGGCCTCGGCTTGCGCAACCGGAATGATCTTGTCGTCGCGTCCCCAGATTATCTGAACCGGCGCAGCCAGGGCCGTGATCTCCGCACGCACGTCGCGCGTCTGCCGGCCCCCGGCAAACCAGGCGTGCGCAATCGTCTCAAGCGCGGTCGTGACGCCGTCGATTCGCTTGTAGCGCAGCACGTCCTCGACCATGGTGCGACTTACCAGCGCCGGATCGTGTACGAGCCGGTTGAGTACCTCGACAGCATCCCTGCGACGCGCCATGCGTACGAACCCATCGATAAATGCAGCATTGATCTCCGAGCCGAGGCCACTTGGCGCGATCAAGGTCAGCGAGGCGATGCGCTCGGGCCGGCGCGCAGCAACCAGGGCGGCAACGGCGCCACCCAGGGAATGCCCGACAAGGTGAACGCGCTCGATACCAAGTTCGGCCAGCGCGCAATCAACCATGTCCACAAACGCGTCGGCGTCGCCGGAACCGATATCCTTGGTTGATCCGCCATGCCCCGGCAGGTCCAGTGCAATGGTGCGACGGCCGTCCGATAGTGCCGGCTGCGTGAACATCCAGCTGTTGAGATCCGCTCCGAACCCGTGCAGCAGCAGAACCGGCACCTCGTCGCCGCTGCCTAGTTCCAGATAGCGCAATCGCCTGCCGGCGACCTCCAGTTCGCGCGGCGTCACCGTGTCGGAGGCATCCGTCGCATCATCCGGCCGCTCGACGACCACGAAACCGGCGACAAATTCATCAATCTGCGCCACGGGAGTGTCCTCGGGCGCGAGCACCGCCAGCAACGCGCCGATCGGCAAGGTGGCGCCCTCGGGCGCAACGATGCGACGCAGCGTCCCATCCGCTTCGGCTTCGACGACGTTGGTGATCTTGGAGGTCTCAATCTCAAGTATCTCCTCGCCCTGCGCGAAGGACGCACCCTCCGGCTTCAACCACTGGACCACCTTCCCTTCGGTCATCGTCAAACCCCACTTGGGCATGGTGATCGCCGTGATCGCCGCACTCATCGCGCGTATCCGTGCACGTCACGTACCGCTGCCGCGATGCGATCCGGATCGGGGATGTAGAGCTTCTCCAGCGATGGTGCGAACGGCACCGGCGTATGCGGCGCCGTCACCCGCCGGATCGGCGCCTTGAGCGAGCCGAACGCCTTGTCCGCGACCAGTGCGGCAATATCGGTCGCCATGCTGCAACGTGGCGTCGCCTCGTCCACCACGACCAGACGACCCGTCCGCTCGACGCTTTCGAGGATCGTGTCTTCGTCCAACGGAGAGGTGGTGCGCGGATCGATGATCTCGCATTCAATCCCCTCAGCGGCGAGTTTCTCGGCTGCCTCGCCCGCGTAATGCACCATTCGGGACAGCGCGACGATGGTCACGTCATCGCCATCCCTCACCACGTTGGCCTCACCGAACGGAATCGTATAGGCCTCGTCCGGCACTTCGGCCTTCAAATCGTACATCAGCTTGTGTTCGCAGAACACCACCGGATCGTCATCGCGAATCGCCTGGATCAGCAGACCCTTCGCGTCATAGGCATTGGACGGCACGACCACCTTCAGCCCCGGCACCGACGTGAAGATGTGATACGGACTCTGCGAATGCTGTGCGGCCGCGCTGCGGCCCGCGCCGACCATGGTGCGGATCACCAGCGGCGTGCGCGCCTTGCCGCCAAACATGTAGCGGAACTTGGCTGCCTGGTTGAAGATCTGATCGAAGCAGACTCCCAGAAAATCCGAGAACATCAGTTCCGCGACCGGCCGCAGCCCGGTCACCGCCGCGCCCGACGCCGCACCCATGATCGCCGACTCGGTGATCGGCGTGTCGATGACACGCGCCTCGCCGAATTCCTTGATCAGCCCCTTGGTGACGCCAAGCACGCCGCCGGCGGCGTCGCGTCCGCCTTCCGTGCCGGCCCCGCCGGATACGTCCTCGCCGATCACCACCACGCGCGGGTCGCGGCGCATCTCCTGCTCCAGCGCTTCATGCAGCGCCTGACGGATGGTCTTCACTGGCATGGCGCGGCCCTCCTAATACGAGACATAGACATCGGTCAGCAGCGCGCTCGCATCCGGTGACGCTCCGGCCCGCGCTGCCTGCACCGCATCCTCGATCAGTACGCCAACATCCGCATCGACCGCATCGAGTTCGGCGGCCTCCAGCAGCCCCGCCTCGCCGACGCGGCGGCGGAAATGCTTGAGGCAATCGCGATCCTCGCGCAGCCGCCGCACCTCGTCCTTGCCGCGATATAGCTGCGCGTCGCCGGAGTGATGCCCGTAGAAGCGGCAGGTATCGACCTCGATCGCGCTCGGTCCGCCGCCATCGCGCGCGCGCTCCACCGCCTCGCGTGCCGCTTCGTGCACGGCAAAGAAGTCATCGCCGCTCACCTTCGCCGCGGTCATGCCGAAGCCCGCGGCGCGGCCGGCGATGTCGCGGCTGCCAACAGCGTAGGATGCGCCGGTGTATTCGCCATACCCGTTGTTCTCGAACACGAAGATCGCCGGCAGCCGCAGCACCACCGCCATGTTCAGCGCCTCGAACGTGGTGCCCTGGTTGGAACCGCCGTCGCCGGTGAACGATATTGCCACGGTGCCGGTGCCAAGCGTCTTGGCGGTCAATGCCGCGCCGACCACCAGCGGCGGTCCGCCACCGACGATGCCGTTGGCGCCGAGCATGCCCTGGTCGAGATCGGCGATGTGCATCGAGCCGCCCTTGCCGCCGCACAACCCGTCCTGCTTGGCGAACAGCTCCGACATCATGCCGCTGACATTGCAGCCCTTGGCGATGCTGTGGCCATGCCCGCGATGCGTGCTCGCGATATAGTCTTTGGGACCCAGATGCGAACAGACGCCGACCGCGGAGGCTTCCTGCCCGGCGTACAGATGAACGAAGCCAGGAATGGAACCTTTGGAGAACTCCTCCTGCACCCGCTCTTCGAACCGGCGGATTGTAACCATGTCGCGGTAGGCCTTGATCAGGGCCTGGTGGCTCAGCTGCATGGCGCCCTCCCTTTCTTTGCTCGCGGCAGCGTAGCATAGATTATGCGCCCGGCCGCATTCCGACGGAACACAGGAGGTCGTTTGACATGACTGCGCCCCACGGTCCGCTTCACGGCGTCAAGGTCGTCACCTGCTCCACGGCGCAGGCCGGCACGGTACCCTACATGCTGATGGCCGATCTGGGTGCCGATGTCATAAAGATCGAGGTGCCGGAGGGCGGCGACAATTCCCGCGGCAGCACTGTGATGCCAGGCTTTCCCAGCACCTATTTTGAAACCAACAACCGCGGCGTCAAAAGTGTCACGCTGAACCTGAAGACCCAGGAGGGGCGGGAGATACTGTACCGGCTTGTCGCGGGCGCGGACATGTTCGGCCAGAACTTTCGTCCCGGCGCCGCCGAGAAGAATGGCTTCGGCTACGAGGAGCTGCGCAAGCATAATCCGCGACTCGTTTACGTTTCCATCTCGGGCTACGGGCCGAAGGGGCCGCATGCCGACCTGCCGGGAACGGATTCGATGGCGCAGGCGCTTGGCGGCATTGCCGAGGCCTACTCGGTACCGGGCCAGCCGCTGAAAACCGGAATCGTCTCGGTCGCCGACGAGACCTGCGCCATTCTCGCATTTGGCGGCGCGCTCGCCGCACTGACGTACGCGCGCACAACGGGCATCGGCCAAAAGGTCGATTGCTCGCTGCTGGGTGGCCAGATCCGTCTGATGGGCTGGACGCTCACGACGGCTATGTGGCGCAACAGCGACCCGGTCACCGGTCAGGCCCGCGTAACCGGCACGCCCGAACGCCCCGGACTCAGCGCAAGCTTCAACGATCGGGACGGCAAGCCACTGGTGTTCCAGTTGAACGGCGCGCGGCATTGGAAATCTGCCATGACCGCGCTCGGCTTCTATGACACGCTGGTGAAGGCGGGCTTTGGCGACCTCGGCGTCATCATCAACTCGGACGAGAAGCGGACGACATTGCTGCGAACGCTCGACGATCTGTTTGCAACGGGTTTACGCGACGACTGGGTCGCGAAGCTGCGTGGCGCGGATATTGTCGCGGCGCCGATCAACACATTGCTCGAGGCGTCCAATGATCCCGACGTGCTGGCGAACGGCTACGTCAACGAGTTGGAGTATCCGAAGCATGGAAAGACACTGAAGGTCCACGGCACCCCGTGGCAATTTTCCGAGACTCCGGCGCGGATCGGCGTTGCCCCGCAGCTTGGCGAACACAATGACGAGGCGCTCACCGGCCTCGGTTACAACGTCGAGCAGATCCGGGATCTGCGGGAGCGGAAGATCATTTGATCGCCACGAGGTCGTCATGGTCGGCGAAGCATGCCCCGGCGGAGGTCGGGGGCCGGCCATCCATGTCTTTCCTTGCTGCAATCAGCGAAGACGTGGATGGCGGGCCTTCGCCCGCCATGACGGGAGGAACGAGCGGTGACGAACGTCACTGGTTCGGGCCGTTGGTCTTACTCGGCTGTCAGTACCTGCCGTCACGACGTGCCCGCCTCGATTGCCTCGCCGTATCCGATCGGATGTGCCAGAGCAGCCTGTAACTTCACTGGATCGAGTTCGTTCTCCCAGCGGCTGATCACGATGGTGGCGACACCATTGCCCACGAGGTTGGTCAGCGCGCGGCACTCGCTCATGAATTTGTCGATTCCCACCAGGATCGCGAGCGACTGGATCGGTATGTCGGGGATGATCGACAGCGTTGCCGCCAACGTCACGAACCCGGCCCCGGTCACACCGGAGGCGCCCTTTGATGTCAGCATGGCGATCGCCAGGATCGCCATCAACTGGCCGAATGTGAGCTGCGTGTTAGTCGCCTGCGCGAGGAACAGCGTCGACAGCGTCATGTAGATGTTGGTGCCGTCGAGGTTGAAGCTGTAGCCGGTCGGGATGACCAGACCCACCACGGAGCGCGACGCGCCGAGGCGCTCCATTTTCACGATCATATGCGGCAGCACGGTCTCCGACGAACTCGTGCCGAGCACGATCAGCAGCTCGTCCTTGATGTAGGCCAGGAAGCGAATGATCGAGAAGCCGCACGCCCGGCTGATGCCGCCGAGCACGATCAGCACGAACAGGAGACTGGTCGCGTAAAAGGTCAGGATCAGCTCGACAAGGTTCCACAGCGCCCCCAGCCCGTATGCGCCGACGGTGAAGGCCATGGCGCCCAATGCGCCGATCGGTGCCGCGCGGACGATAATGCCGATGATGCGGAAGAGCACCTTGCCGGCGACGTCGATCGCCTCGATCACAGGGGTGCCGATCCCTGGCAGACGGGCGACTGCAAAGCCGGTGAGAATTGCGACCAGCAGCACCTGCAGCAGATCGCCCTTGGCGAATGCGCCAACAAACGTGTCAGGTATTATCGCCAGCAAATGACCGACGATGCCGTCCTCCTTGGCACGAACGACGTAGGCAGCAACCGCCTTTGGATCGAGCGTGGACGGATCGATGTCAAACCCGGCGCCGGGGCGGACCAGCAGGCCCACGATCAGGCCGATACCCAGCGCCAGGGTCGAGACGATCTCGAAATACAGCAGTGTCTTCAATCCAACCCGGCCCACCTTGCGAAGATCGCCCATCGAGGCGATGCCGTGCACCACGGTGCAGAAGATCACCGGAGCAATCATCATCCGGATCAGCGCGATGAACGCATCGCCGAGCGGCTTGAGTGCGACGCCGGTCGTCGGCGCGAAATGGCCAATCAGGATGCCGACCGCGATGGCGATCAGCACCTGAATGTAAAGGGTGGGATACCAGGTGCGGCGCTTCGACATTGTGTCCTCTCGCGTTAGTTCGTATCGGCAGCGCGGCTCGGGTCGATGGCGGCAAGGATGCGCTCAACATCGCAATCCGTCAGGGCGGTGCGGAGCGTATTAGAACAGTGACGGATGCGAACGAAGATGTCCAGGCGCCACGAATGGCGCGTGTGCACGACCTCAGGCTACCCCGGAGGCGGCCCCGTAACTCCGGTCACGACCTGCCGTCGCGCGGCTCTTCGCCCATCAAGGCATGCACAGATGCTGCGGAACAGCTCGCCATAGGGTATCGGCTTGTGCAGTACTGGGAAGCCAGGACTGCCTCTCGCCACAACGTCGTTGTAGCCGGACATCAGAATGACCGGCAGGTCCAGGAACCGTGATCTCACCTGCTTCGCCAGATCGACGCCGGTCATGCCTTCCGGCATCACAACGTCGGTGAGCAGCAGGTCAATGCCTGGGTCCGCGCAAAGTTTATCGAGCGCCTTGCGCCCGCGGTCCGCTGTCTCCACCGCGAACCCCATCGCCGCAAGCATCTGCGCTGTCACGGTCGCGACTTCCGCATTGTCCTCCACCAGCAGGATACGTTCGCGTCGCTGCTGCGCGGCCGCGGTACTCGCGTCTTGATCGGCGGCGACAAATTCCTTGTACGAGCGCGGCAGGTGAATTGTCACAGTCGTGCCTGAACCTGGCTGACTGTCGATGACAACGAACCCGCCCGACTGCTGGGCAAACCCATAGACCTGACTCAATCCGAGCCCGGTTCCCTCGCCTGGCTCCTTGGTGGTGAAGAACGGATCGAACACATTGGCGATCAGGTCTGCCGGAATGCCCATGCCGGTGTCGCGCATGGCGATGGCAACGTAGTCGCCGTCCCGCGCCGCATTTCGGATGTCTATCTCGAACCTGCCGCCCTCCGGCATCGCATCGCGCGCATTCGCGGCCACGTTCAGCAGGGCAATCTCGAACTCGGCAAGATCGACTTCGATGCACCAGAGATTATCTGCCACGGAGAGTGCCAATTCAATATCGCCGCGCAACGACGCCCGCAGCATTTCGGCGATGCGTGGCAACTCCACTTGCAGATTGAGGACGCGTGGGCTGGCCGCCTGGCGGCGCGCGAACGACAACAACTGCCGCGTCAGCGCCACGCCACGTTCGCTGGCCCGCAGGATGTTGTCCATCCGGTTCGGCAGGTTCGTCTGGGACCGCCTGGCCAATTCCGCATTGCCCGTGATGACGGCGAGCAGGTTGTTGAAGTCGTGCGCCACGCCGCCGGTGAGCTTGCCGATCGCCTCCATCTTCTGCCCGTGACGGAGCTGGGCCTCCAACTCCTCACGCTCGGTGATG
The DNA here is from genome assembly GCA_035569235.1 of Acetobacteraceae bacterium. Lineage (GTDB taxonomy): Bacteria > Pseudomonadota > Alphaproteobacteria > Acetobacterales > Acetobacteraceae > JAMXLO01. The sequence continues at coordinate 25,950 of DATMND010000387.1, forward strand.
TCGCGTGCGGTCGTGATGATGAAGCGCTCGCCGGTCTCGCTTTGCTCGGGTACCAGCACCACCATGACGTCGATCGTCCGCGTTCGCCCGGCCATGGTACGACGCGCGACATAGCGCTGCGGCTCGCCGCTGCGAACGCATTCGCGCAGGTGGCGCAAGGGGACCTGTGCCGCTTCGAGGCCCAGGACGTCTTCGAGCATGTGTCCGACGACCTGCTCCCGCGGCAGGCCATAGGCGGCCTCGCACGTGGGGTTCAGATCCACATAAACGAAATGGCCGTCCAGCGTGACGCGCTGCAGGGTCAGCCAATCGGGCGAATTGTCAAAGAAGGCCTGCAGCTGGGCCCGGCTTGCGGCAAGCTGGCGCGCACGTTCGCGTACCTGGATCTCAAGTTGCTCGTTCAACTCGCGCAGCCGTCGTTCGCTTTCCTCCAACGCCTGAGTGATCCGCTTGCGCTCGTCGATGTCCTCGATGACGCCGAGAGTGTAGAGAACATTGCCGTCCAGGTCCCGGATCGGGCCGACATTGACGCTGACCCAGAAGCTCTCGCCGGACTTGCGGATGAAGCGCTCCTCCAACTGGATCTGCGGCACCGTACCGGCAATCAGGTCCCGACCGACGGCATAACAATCGTCGCGATCGTCCGGGTGGACCAGTTCCAGCAGGTTGCGACCGATAAGCTCCTCAGCCGTATAGCCAAGCATCCCGCACAGCGCCGGGTTCACCTCCCGCAGACGGAAATCCAAATCCGCGGTCGCCTTGCCGAGCGGGCTCTGTTCGAACACACGGCGAAAGCGAGCCACGCTTTCGCCCAGGGCCGCTTCCGCCCGTTTGCGCTCAGTAACGTCCACGTCGATCCCGCTATAGCGCACGGGCCGTCCGGCGGCATCGCGGATGACATGGCCTCGGCCAAAGATCCAACGCGTCACGCCATCGGGGCGACGAATGCGGTAGTCGACCTCACACGAGTCGGAATTGGCCGCCATCGCCGTGCGCAACCTTTCCCTGACGTGCTGCCCATCCTCGGGATAGCGCAGCGCTCGGATCCGCTGCATCGGGACGGGTTCATCCGCCGGCGGCAGTCCCATGATGCGGAAATACTGCGTCGTGCCCCGAACGGTGTCGGTGGCCAGGTCGATCTCCCAGATGCCGACGCCCGCGCTTTCCTCCGCCAGCGTCAGCAGATCGTCGCGCTCGCGCAATGCGCTCTCCATCCTCCGTCGCTCGGAGATGTCGCGGATGTGCACCAGCAGACCCCAGGAGTTCGGCCCGACGTGTATCTCGATCGGGATGCCCAGCACGGGCGAAGTCGCTTCGCTGCGGAGGGATTTTCCCTCGGCCATGGCGCGTTGCAGGATGGCATGCACGTCCGAACCTGCGAGCGCAGGGAATACGTCCAGCAGTTGCCGCCCCAGGATATCCTCGCGTCGCACGCCCCAGATGCGTTCGGCGGCAGCATTCGCATAGATCAGCCGCCAATCGCGGTCGATCGCGCAGCAGGCGTCCAGCGTGCCTTCCAAAACGGCCCGGGCATCCGGCGGGAACGGGCTGGATTCCAGCCACTCGGTTCGCGATCGGTTCTCGACGTCCGGGGCTGTGGTCATCCTTCCTTTGTTACAGGACTTTGAAGGTTTTCGGGAGGGTGCGTTCACAACTCGCGATGAGTTGACGCCCCCGCTCCCACCGCTGTGTGCCTCGCCATGACAACTGTATATACCGCCTTGGCGCCCTACCCCTGATCCGGCAGCTTCCTGGGCCGCCCGGCCTCGTCCACCGCGACCAGCACGAACTCGGCCGCCGTCACCCTCACCCGCTCGCCCTGGCCGCGGCGGAGCACCCACGCCTCGACGCCGAGCGTGATGGAGCTGCGACCGGTGCGGGTGGTGTCGGTATAGACGCACACGACATCGCCCACCTTCACCGGTTGCAGGAAAGTCAGATTGGAAACAGCGGCGGTTGCGACGCGCCCCCTCGCACGCGTGCCGGCAGAAACCCCAGCGGCGAGGTCCATCAGCGACATGATCCAGCCGCCGAATATGTCGCCCGAGGGGTTGGTATCGGCGGGCATCGCGACGGTGCGGAGCGCGAGTTCGCCGGTCGGCTCGGTCGCGGCATTCGTCATGGCGCTGTCTCCTGCTAGGATCGCCACCATGGTGGAGCGGAAAGCCGCGGAGGGCGAGCCATGAACGAGCAATCGGCCGTGACGGAGCAGGTGCTGCTGCGGCGCGACAACGGCGGCATTGCCTGGCTGACGCTGAACCGTCCGGGTGCCCGCAATGCACTTTCCCTGGGGCTGATGGGGGCCCTGGTGGCGGAACTCGATGCCATCCAGGCGGACCAGGCTGTGAAGGTGGTGGTGATCGGCGGCGCCGGGCCGGCCTTCTGCGCCGGGCACGATCTGCGCGAGCTGCGCTCCCGGCCCGAGCGGTCAGCCTATCAGGCGACATTCGAGCTGTGCTCGCGGCTGATGACCCGCATCGTGCGCCTGCCCAAGCCGGTGATTGCCCGGGTGCACGGCGTGGCAACCGCCGCGGGCTGCCAGCTTGTGGCGAGCTGTGACCTCGCCGTTGCCGCGGCGACGGCGCGGTTTGCCACGCCGGGCGTGAATATCGGGCTGTTCTGCTCCACCCCGATGGTGGCTCTGTCCCGCGCCGTCGGACGCAAGGCGGCGATGGAGATGCTGCTTACCGGCGAGCTGATCGACGCGGCGCGGGCGCGCGAGCTGGGCCTGGTCAATCGCGTGGTGCCCGAGGCGGATCTGGATACGGCAGTCGCGGCACTGGCCGAACAGATCGCCGCAAAGAGCCCGCTCACGCTGGCGATCGGCAAGGGTGCCTTCTACCGCCAGGCCGAGATGGGACTGGATGATGCCTACGCCTATGTCTCGGAGGTGATGACCCGGAACATGTCGGCACGCGATGCTGCCGAAGGGATCGATGCGTTCCTCGGTAAGCGCCCGCCGGTGTGGACCGGCACTTGATTTCGGCGATCACCGGTCACTCATCACTGGTTACCGATGGCAAAAGATCCGTACGAAACCCTTGGCGTGCAGAAGACCGACAGCGAGGCGGCGATCCGTTCCGCTTACCGCAAGCTCGCGAAGCGCCATCACCCCGACGTCAACCCCGGCAAGCCCGAAGCGGCCGACCGGTTCAAGGAGATCAGTGCCGCCTACGACATCCTGTCCGACAAGGACAAGCGCTCGCGCTATGACCGCGGCGAGATCGATGCCGAGGGCAACGAGGTGCCGCCGCAGCGCCCGTTCTATCGCGACTTCGGCGATGCGGCGGGACGCGAGAAGTACCGCACCCAGGCCGGCTTTGAAGACGAGGACCTGGAGAGCATCTTTGCCCAAGCATTCGGCGCGAGGGCGGGTAGTGCCGGCGGCCGGCGGTTCTCGATGCGAGGCCAGGACGCCCAGTATCAGCTGACCATCGACTTCCTCGATGCCGTCAACGGCACGACCCGCCGGGTCACGCTGCCGGATGGGCGCACGCTCGATGTGCGGATTCCCGCCGGCGTGCGCGACGGCCAGGTCATCCGGCTCAAGGGCCAGGGCATGCCGGGCATCGGCGACGGTGCGGCCGGCGACGCGCTGGTGGACGTCACAGTGGCGCCGCATCCACTGTTCCGCCGCGAGGGCGACGACATCATCGTCGAGCTGCCGGTGACGCTGCAGGAGGCGGTGCTCGGCGCGACGCTCGAGGTGCCGACCATCAAGGGGCCGGTGCGCCTTACCATCCCGCCGAATTCCGGCACCGGCACAAGGCTGCGCTTGCGCGGGCGGGGGATCGAAAGCAAGGGCCACCAATTCGTCGAACTGCACATTGTGGTGCCGCCGGTCGAGGAGCCGGAACTGGCCGAATTCCTGAAGACCTGGAAACCGCGCCATCCGTTCGATCCGCGTGCCGCGATGGAGACCCGAGGGGAGACCAAGTGATGGACATCATCTCGGTCACCGCGCTGTTCCCTGACCTGTCGCAGGTCGAGGTGACAAACTGGGTCGAGCGGGGCTGGGTGATCCCGGACACCGCCGAAACCGGCTTTGTGTTCCACGAGATCGACGTCGCGCGCGTGGGCCTGATCCATGACCTGCGCCGCGACATGGATATCGGCGAAGATGCAATCTCGCTAGTGCTGTCGCTGCTCGATCAGGTTTATGAGTTGCGCAGCAGGATGAAATCCATGCTGCATGTGCTTGAATCGCAGCCCCGCGACGTCCAGGCGGCGTTGCTTGATGCGCTGCGGCCTCATGACGTCCACAAGTGACCAAAAATGCGGTGGATTTGATCTGGATTCATAAACACGACGCTACGCCGGGACAAAAGCTGCTGCGACGTTAGGATCTGCTCCGAATTAACCGCGTCAGTTGTCTCCAGACCTGCCGCTCTTGTCGTCATCCCCGCGAAAGGGGGGACACAGTTGCGGCCTTGGTCCCCGCTTTCGCGGGGATGACGACAATGGAATGCCTAGAGCGGACTTGCTTCGATTTGCATATTGTCCGCCGCCATTTCAACCAGGACTGGACGGACGGAATTCAAGGCGGTTCGCAGACTCAGAAAACGTTTGACCGCGCTTCTCCGACCTGACGAGAATACGATCCAGATATTACGTCCTGATGGCGCATAGACGATGTGCGATGGGCCATCATCAACCTTCGTAACGATGACAATCCTATGATAAAGGGCGGGGTCATCGCTGCTTCGGCTACTTACGTATGCCAAGGCGACGTCGCTCGCCATTGCCAGCCACTCAGCGACCAACGCTCGCTCATCCGGTGTCAGGAGGCGCGCTGGCATATGACGAACTGGATTTCCCATGTAGTCCACTTCACCACGACAGCGGCGTGGGTGCATTGACCTAAATCAAAGTTGCTGAACCATTTCGTCAGAGCCACGCCGGCGGTGGTTGCACATGTCGCGAAAGGTCAGAGTTGGTCGTCGGGATTGAGGATTGTGCGTTCGTTTTGATCCAGGTCAATGCAGGGTTTGGCAATGTGCGGGTAGGTGGGTAGCTGTAATCTGCATCGCGGTGCGATGCCTGTTGAGGTTTCATATTCGAGCGTTCCCAACACTCGCCCTCAAGTTGCCGGGGCTTTTTTCTTTCCTCGCAATGGAGACCTTCGCAATGCCACGCGACGGAGCCAACGTGTCTCCCGACGCCCCAGAACCTGTTGCCGATCTGCTGGCCAGGGCCGCCCGCGCCCGCCAACATGCCCGTTTTTTTGTTGACGATCCGGTGGGAAAGCAATTGGAACAATTCGCAGACGAATTGGAAGCCCGGGCACGTCGGATCGGAAAGCCGCGTACGGTTGCCGACACCGGCACCTCTGATCCGCCTATCCGCCTGAATGGCCGCTTGATGACCGAGATCGACTGACGGGGCTTTCGGATTGCCGGCTCGGTGTTCCGCCGTCAGCCACGACCATCCGCCGCAGAGTCGCCGCGGCATGCAGCCCTGCCGAGGGACGGCACTTGCCGCACGAGTAGGAGCGGCCGGGCACAATATGACGGCGGGCGACTAGCAGCCGAGCTCATAATCAAGCCACCGCACAAAGCGGCGAATCATCCTGCGGACGTGTTTCATCGCTTGCACTCTCGTTGAGGGCCGCCCGCGCCTGCTAGCTGGACCGAGCGCCTATCGCGGCGGCGCCGGCCATTCCTAAGCGGCTGACGAGAACTCTCTCCGCGACGAGATAGCTGGTGAGCGCCTCGACACGATTGCCGGTGCCGGCCTTGGCGGCGGCGTAATCGTGCGCTGCCTTCCGATAGGCATCGACCAGTTCAACGTCGGAAAAAAGTCTCGGCTTCATTTCCTTCCCCTTTGCTGACCGGGCGGCCACCGAATTGACGGGTCCGCGGCCACAAGACGATCCAATCGGCAGGATGTAGCTCACGGGCTCGTGATGCGCAACTGGAAACTCACTAACCCGTGATCACTTCATGCGATAGCACTCACATCTGCCATTTAGCGGCCGTTGTTGAACCCAGGCGTGAGAACGCCGAACGTCCAGACCGATGTTGGCGATTGGCTCGCCCCGCTACAGCCCGCCGGACAACCCGTTGGACGACGTCGCACCAATTGCTCGCAAGACGGCGGCTACGGCCGATGAGCACCTTGTCGAATGTCGCCGTCGAACGGCGGGCGGGCGATACGGCTTCGATTCCCAGGTAGGACCTCGCCGGCTGCCTCAAGATCGGCGACGGCGCGGTCGAAATTGACCGGGACCCGGTGAGCATCCACATAACAGATCGGGCAGTCGTGCCAGTGGAATTCTTCGACAAGATGGCCATGAATTATGACGTGCCGGGTAGGTCGCATCGCAAGTCTCCTGATAAATCCTTCCACACTGTCTCCGCATTCTCGTTAAGAATGCGCCAACAGACCGCGCAGTGGTCGTGCCGCCCTAAAAGGATGGCCAGTGCGTCGCCTTGATGTCTGTCAGGGTGAGGCCTTCTTTACGAACCAGGGCCTCGATCGCCTGGGCAGCCGATCGATAGCGTCGGTTGCGTCCATGACTTGACCGCAATAACACAGCGCTTGCGTTGCGCCACATCATCCATTGGGACCGGGGACTTGTCCCGACGTAGAAGACAAGGAGCTCCTCATATTCTTCAAGGTCTGAACTATGATCGAGTTTCACAACCATGCGGAGGTCATTGGCCTGCGCCCGAGGCTTATCCCGCTGACTCAGGCAAGCACAACATATAGCGCGACCTGAGCGATGGGTATGGTACCTGAAGAGGCCACTATGGCTATTTTTACAGGCTCAATGAGCCTGGCCCGCCCGCACCGCCACAACGCCCCCGCTG
>DATMND010000388.1:0-26946 GCA_035569235.1 Acetobacteraceae bacterium
CTGTGGTCATGGTCGCGCTCTCCGTAGCACCGCCGCCGGGCGCTCCGCCGCTATACCAAATTGCGCCGCGCCTGCGCGCATGTCGTCGATGTTGCGGCGCCAGGGCGATCCCTTGAATCTGCCGCAACATCGTTCTGGGCAATTGCGGGGAAGCATGCGCCCGCCGCGTTTCGGTAAGAATTTAACACGGAGGACGCAGGAGGGCCACGGAGGGCCACGGAGAAGGGATTCAAATGCGCTTCGCGCGAAGTGCGATTTCTGTTCTGCTCCGTGGCCCTCCTTCGTCCTCCGTGTTGAAAAACAGTCGAGCGAGCCGGCACGGACGAAGCCAGCCAACGCCGATGCAGCCGCGGATGCGACGTCACGGTTCATCTCACCATGGGGATTGCCTCGCTCCGCCGGCAATGACAAGTGAATGTCCGTCCAGGCAAGGAGACCGGCGATGAGCGCGGCGATCGAGAAGCCCCAGGCCTACCCACACCCGCACGTCAACGATGCGTGGCTTGCCAAGCTGCGCGAGGACATCATCGACCCCGCACTGCCGATCGTCGATGCGCACCATCACCTGTGGGAACGCAACGGACGCTACCTGCTCGATGAACTGCGCGCCGATCTCGCTTCGGGACACAACGTGCGCGCCACCGTGTTCATCCAGTGCGGCTTCGCCTATCGCAATGGCTGCCCCGAAGAACTGCGCCCGGTCGGCGAGACCGAATTCGTCGCCGGCATCGCCGCGCGCGCCGAGGCCGCGGGCGTCCGCGCCTGCGCCGGCATCGTCGGCTACTGCGATTTTCGCCGTGTCGATCACGTGGACGCGGTGCTGGAGGCGCACATGCAGGCCGGCGGCAGCCGCTTCAAGGGCATCCGCCAGAGTGCCGGCTGGGATGCCGCGGTCATCCTGACCACCGCCACGCCGGCCGTGCAGCATCTGTTGATGGACCCGGCGTTCCGCGCAGGGCTGGGGCGGCTGCGCAGGTTCGGCCTGTCCTACGAATGCTCGTTCTATCATCCGCAGCTGCCCGAGGTCATCGATCTGGCGCGCGCATTTCCCGATCAACCGATCTGCGCCAATCACTGCGGCGGCCCGATCTGCGTGGGGCCGTATCGCGCGCACCCGGACGCGACATTCGCCGATTGGCAGCGCGATCTGCGCGAACTGGCGCGCTGCCCGAACGTGGTGCTGAAACTCGGTGGCCAGGCGATGACGATCCGCGGCTTTGCCTTCCACGAAGCGGTGCTGCCGCCATCATCCGGCGAGCTGGCGGCAGCATGGCGTCCTTACATGGAAACCTGCATCGAGGCGTTCGGCGCCGATCGCTGCATGTTCGAGAGCAACTTCCCGGTGGACAAGGGGATGTGCAGCTATCCGGTCGTTTGGAACGCGTTCAAGCGCCTGGCGGCCGGATGCTCGGATGCGGAGAAGGCGGCGCTGTTCCACGGCACGGCGGCACGCTTCTATCGACTTGGCAGCGTTGTCTGACCAGCGTCCTGAGCGCAAGATCGGTCGTGCATCGCTCGCAGATGTGGCCGGAAGTACACAGCGCGGGACTGGGAGAAGCAGCCAATGGAACGGATCGATCTGCGTTCGGACACGGTGACGCTGCCGAGCTATCCGATGCGGGCCGCAATGGCCAACGCGCCGGTCGGCGATGACCAGTATGGCGAGGACCCGACGGTCCGCGCGCTGCAGGAGCGCATCAGGGCGCTGCTCGGCAAGGAGGCGGCGCTGTTCGTGCCGAGCGGCACGATGGCGAACCAGATCGGCCTGAAGCTGCTGACGCGTCCCGGCGACGATGTGGTGGTGGGCGATGAGTCGCACGTCGTCTGGCACGAGTCAGGTGCGGCGGCAGCGAATTCCGGCGTGCAGTTCACCGTGGTCGGGCGCGGCGGATTGTTCTCCTCGGCGGATCTCCGCGCCGCCTGCAAGCCGCGGGGGCACATCATCTTTCCGCCGACCGCTCTGGTGGTGGTGGAGAACACGCACAATCGCGGCGGCGGCGTGGTGTTCCCGCAGGACGAGGCGGAGGCTATCTGCCGCGCCGCGCGCGAGCTCGGCATGTCGAGCTATCTCGACGGCGCGCGGCTGTTCAACACCGCGGTGGCAACCGGCCGCTCATTGGCCGAACTGGCGGCGCCGTTCGATGTGGTGTCGGTGGCGTTGTCGAAGGGGCTCGGTTGCCCGGTGGGCAGCGTGATTGCCGGTCGTGCCGCCGACATGGTGCGTGCGGTGCGGGCTCGACGCATGTTCGGCGGCGCGATGCGTCAGTCCGGCATCCTGGCCGCCGCGGGTCTTTACGCGCTCGACCACAACATCACACGGTTGGCGGAGGACCATGCGAATGCGCGGGTCATGGCCGAACGCCTGGCGGAAACGCCGGTGGAGATCGACCTGACGACGGTTCAAACGAACATCGTGATCTTCCGCCTGCCCGCGAATATGCCTGACGCGGACACGATCGTGCGGCGTGCGAAGGACGAGGGTGTCCTGGTCTCCGCATTCGCGACGCGAACCGTGCGCGCGGTGACGCATATGAACGTGGATGCGGCGCAGTGCAGGCAGGCGGCCGACGTGCTGGCGAAGGCGGTGGAGGTTTGAATGGCCGAAGCGACGCCGATGCACGACTGGCTGTCGCCGCGCCTGTTGTCGCTGGTTCGCGAGGCCGAGCAGGCAGGCTTCGACCGTGCGGCGGTCGTCGCAGCGATCACCGATCTGATTACCATGCCGCCATTCAATGACACTGTTGTGCCTCCGGAGGATGACGAATGAGCGTTCCGTCAATGCCATCCAGGCCGGCCCGAACTGCCGTGCAGGCGAAACCTTCAGACAGCAGTGGTACGCTCATTGTTCGCGCGACACTGCCGGGCAGGCCGTCGGTGTATCGGGACATTGAGGTGGATGCCCGGAAATCGCTCTATGATCTGGCGGTGGCCATCGTACGGTCATTCGGCTTCGACTTCGATCATGCATTCGGGTTCTACAGCGGCAAGACAGGGCCGACGCTGATGCGCGCGCTGCCGAAGTATGAGTTGTTTGTCGATATGGGGGAGGCAACCGAAGGAGCGCTCAGCGTCAAAGGAACTCAGATCGCCGCGGCGTTTCCGCGCATCGGCCACACGATGACTTTCCTATTCGACTACGGGGATGACTGGCAGTTCAAAGTGGAACTGCGCAGCGAGGGACAGAAGGTCGCAGGTCGGCGCTATCCTCGAACGCTGGCCAAGCACGGGGACGCTCCGGAACAATACCCGGCACCGGACGATGACGACTCATGAGCCTTCCTGCCGCGGCTCCACTTCCATCGCCCATCGCCCCCAAGCTCCCATGGCCGCCTTGCGGCTGGCGATAGTGTGCGTGAGCAGCGTCAGAACGTCGCGCCGGATGGACGCGAGCGGGTCGGCGTCGTAAACGGATCGTGCCCCGCATACCTCGACCAGCCGTTCGATTGCCCACTGCACCTGATGCTGCGCATGGGTCATGTCGCGCCGCGTCCGCAGCACGACATCGGAAGCGATCGGCGCGCCAGCTGCCACCAATTCCTCCGCCGCCTGCCGGCCGTTCCACATCGTCAGCGTCGCGGCGTCGATTGCGGCGGCGGCCTCACCCACCGCCACCTGCACGAATTCGCTCGCCGCCATCCGCGTCACACCGCGCGAGATGCGCCCGCGCAGACCGTCGATCGCGACCACCAGGGCACGTCGGCCCAGCGCGATCGACACCGGCGGCAGGGAATAGTTCACCAGCAGCCCGCGCGGTGCGCGCAGCAGCTTGTAGTCCGGATGCACGAGTGCGCCGGGCGGCGTGCCGGCGAGCAGATCGTCCAGCAGTACGCAGCGATGTTCGGGCACGAACACATCGCGCAACAGGAGCGAACGACTGCCGGTTCCTGCCAGCCCGAGCACATGCCAGTCATCGATGATCTCGATCTCGGTGAACGGCACCAGCAGATAGCCGACGCTGCGCGGATCGCCGGCCTCGCCGAGGAAGGCGCCGATGATCGCCCAACGCGCGTGATTGCAGCCGCTGGAGAACGAGTACTGTCCGGATATCCGCCAGCCGCCAGCCACGCGCGTCGCCACCGCGCGCGGCGCCAGCGAGGATGACGCGAGAGCCAGCGGATCGTCGCCCCACACGTCGATCTGTGCCTGCAACGGATACGACGCGATGATCCACTGGTGCTCGCCGAGCACGGCGTAGACCCAGGCCGATGACGCGCAGCCCTCGGTAAGCGTCTCGACGATGCGGGAGAACAGGCAAAAGCGGAATTGAAGGCCGCCGAACCGGCGTGGCTGCAGCACGCGCAGTATTTCGGTGCGATGGAATTCGTCGATGGTTTCAATCGGAACGTTGCGGCCGGCGATCGTGGCGGCAGCGCGTTCGGCGAGCTTCGGGATCAATGCCCGCGCCTGATCCAGCAACGCCTGCTCTGCGTCTGCCAGCGGGGCGTCGCCTGCCGGTGCCATCGCCTCTAGCGGTTCATCCCGCGCACTGCCTCGCACACCGCACGCGTCACCTCCGCCGTCGTCGCCTTGCCGCCGAGATCGGGGGTCAGCACGCCGGCGGCACATACTTGCTCGACTGCGCGCATCAACAGATCAGCGGCCGGCTTCTCGCCGAGGTGTTCGAGCATCATCGCGCCGGTCCAAAAACTCGCCACCGGATTGGCGATGCCCTTGCCCGTAATGTCGAACGCCGAGCCGTGAATCGGCTCGAACATCGAGGGACTGCGCCGCTCCGGATCGACGTTGCCGGTGGGCGCGATGCCGAGCGATCCGGCCAGCGCGGCAGCAAGGTCCGACAGGATGTCGGCGTGCAGATTGGTCGCCACGACGGTGTCGATCGACTGAGGCTTGCGGACCATCCGCGTGGTCATCGCATCGACCAGTTCCTTGTCCCACGTCACGTCCGGATAGTCGTGCGAGACCAGAGCGGCGATCTCGTCCCAGAACACCATGCCGTGCCGCTGCGCATTGGACTTCGTCACCACGGTCAGCAGCTTGCGCGGGCGGCCGCGGGCGATGTCAAAGGCGAAACGCATGATCCGCTCGACGCCGCGCCGGGTGAAGATCGCGGTCTCGGTGGCGACTTCCTCGGGCAGCCCGCGATGCGCGCGCCCACCGTGGCCAGCGTATTCGCCCTCGCTGTTCTCGCGCACGATCACCCAGTCGAGGTCGCCCGGCCCCACGTCGCGCAGCGGCGAGGTGACGCCTGGCAGGATGCGCGTCGGGCGGACGTTGGCGTACTGGTCGAAGCCCTGGCAGATCGGCAGCCGCAGCCCCCACAGCGTGACGTGATCGGGGATGTCCGGGTCACCGACCGCGCCGAAGTAGATCGCGTCCGCGGTGCGCAGCCAGGCCAGCGCATCGGCTGGCATGAACTGGCCGTGCTTGCGGTACCAGTTGGAGCCCCAGTCGTAGTGATCGATGGTCAGCGCGAACCCACCGTCGCGGGAGGCCACGGCGTCCAGCACTTCCAGGCCGGCGCTGATGACTTCAGGGCCGATGCCATCGGCCGGGATGGAGGCGATGCGGTATTGGCGGGCCATGGCTTGGCTCCCGGTTCGTGGATTTGCGTTATTGGCGGTGAGTGGTAGCGCGTGGGTGTCGGAACACCAAGTGATGGCTTGGCTGGGTGTCTGGTGGTAGGTTGTGGCCATGGTGGCACTGCAAAGGCGCATTCCAGCGCGGATGACGGTCGACGAGTTCCTGGTGTGGGACGCCGACGATCTGACGGGACGCCGGTGGCAACTGATTGATGGCGAGCCGGTGCTGATGGCCCCGGCCGCCGCGCCGCATGGTGCTATCCAGAATGAGTTGGGGCGGCTGCTCGCCAACCATCTGGCCGAACGTGCCAGCCACTGTCATGTCATTACTGCGCCCGGCATCGTGCCGCGTGTGCGCGCCAACGAGAACTTCCGTGTGCCGGATCTCGGCGTGACCTGTGCACCGCCATCGCGGGAGGTCATGGTCTCGGAGCCCGTGCTGCTGATCGAAATACTGTCACCCAGCAATGAGCCGGAGACCAGGGCGAACGTTTGGACCTATACGACGATACCAAGCGTCCAGGAAATTCTCCTGGTCCGCAGCACGCGGGTAGAAGCCGAACTGCTTCGTCGCGGTAGCGATGGCACATGGCCGGAGCAACCCGCCATTATCCGTCCGACCGACGTGCTGGAACTGGCGAGCCTGGATTTTGCTGCCCCGCTGGCGTCACTGTATCGGACCACTGGGCTCGTGGCCTGAGGAACGGGCGGACCGGTCCAGCGCCGGCGTCAGCCGGGTATGACTGCCATCCTCGTGTTTGCTGATGGCGACGAAAGACGTGGATGACGACCCGCGACGCTTCAGCGCACGATGGCCGGACTCTCGACCGGTTCGCCTTCCATCTGCTCGTGGAGGCGCATTGGCGCGCCATGTGTCTCCACACCCAGGATGGTGAATGACAGCCCCACGAGAACCATCGCGAACCCGAGGAACATGAAGGCAGGCATCACCGCATCGGCGGTCGCATGGGGCGAGACGATGTTGCCGGTGCCGGCGATTAGCGCCAGACTCAGTGGTCCCAGGATCTTGCCGACACCGTTCGCGGCCTGGCCCAAGCCGGATGACCGCGCACCAAGGCGTACACCAAATACCTCGACGGTATAGGGTGCGAGGTTGGAGAAGCTGCCGTCGATGCCGAACGTCGAGCAGCACAGAAAAACCACGAGCAGCGGCACGCCGTCGATGACCGTGTCGTTGAAATAGGCAGCCGCCACCAGCGAAATCGCGGCGAGGAAACCCCACAACTGGCCGCAGCGTCGCCGTCCCATCATCGGTGACACGATCGAGACGACGATCTTGCCGAGCACGCCGGCGCCGGCGACGAACACGAAATACCCGGCCGCCTGCTGCACCGTGATGCGCAGCAGCAGCGACACGATGGTCGGTCCCCACAGATAGACCCCGTAAGCGGCGGTCGATGCGCCGCCCCAGATGATCACGGTCTCCCAGAAACGTGTGGGGTTTTGGTACAGTTCGGCGAACCTCCCGCTTGGCTGGGCAGCCGGAACGATCGTCGGAAGCGGCACCCGCTCAAGCGGCAGATCGAGCTGCCGCGCGACCTGGGCACGCGCCTCGGCGAAGCGCCCTTTGGCCATGAGCCAGCGCGCCGATTCCGGCACGACAAACGCAATCACGATACCGACGGGGATCGTCACGGCGCCAAGCATTGCGACACCGCGCCAGCCGAGCAGCGCCAGCAGCGCCGCGGATGTCGCCGAGGCAAGCAGGGCGCCGGCAGTTGCGAATACAACATAGAAGCTGGTGACCGAGGTGCGGTACCGTGTCGGCGTGATCTCGACGACCAGTGTGAGGCAGGGCGTTACCGCCGCGGTCAGTCCGAACCCCACGACGAAGCGCAGCGCGGCCAGCACGATCCAGTCGCCCTGCGGCACCAGTCCGATCGCACCGGCGCCGATGCCGCAGATGAACGTGCCGAGGACGAGCTGGAGCTTGCGGCCCCAGGCATCGGCCATGCTGCCCCAGATCACCGCGCCGCAGATCGCTCCGACACCGCCGCTGTACAGAATGATCGCGGATTGTCCGTAGGTGAGGTGCCATTGCGGGCCGAGCACGGCCAGCAGGAATGCCACGATGGCGAAATCGAAGAACTCCAGCACTGTTATCAATGACAGCAGGCCGAAGTTGAGCCAGTAGCGCGGACGCAGCCGTGCGCTGTCGAACAGCGACAGCAGGGCCTCGGACGTTTGCCCGCTCATGGGCACCTCCTTTCGGGCGCCTTGCCTGACCAGTCGCGTCCGGTCAGGACGGCGCTGTCTTGTGCATTCCGGCGATGGACCGCTCGCACGCGGCGGCCATCCGGCAGACGATCAAAGCAGGCAAATCCAAATGCCGTAACCCGGCGGCGCGTGACCGCGCATCACCATTCCGTGTTGTGATTCGAACGTATTCCATCGGCGCAGGCGGTTCCTACGCGATCGTCCCCCTGGATGGCCGTTCTGCATTACAACGTCACGCGCTCACTCAATCGATAGCATCATCGGCTCGCCGCGCCTGTCCGGGCACGTCATGACACCATGATATTCGTCCGCGAGGCGTCCGGTGAATGTGCAGGCGGTGCCATCGATCAGCAACGTCGCGGTGGCCTCACCGGGGGGATCGGAGACATCGAGGCGTAATTCGCCGGCTTTTTCCTCCGGCCCATCGACACTACAGAGCCCGATATGCTTCAGGCTCAGTGGACCGCTCCATCGCCGCCCGCCGCCAGCGGTCTGTTTGGTCACAGTCGCGGTCAATTCCCATTCGCCCAGAATACCAAATTGACCGGTGACCGCGCGGGTCTGCGCGCCCGAAGGCGTGGCCAACGTCATGGTCCAGACCGCCATCAGGATGGCGACGCGCATTCCCGCCGTCGCCACTGTTATTTCGCACCCGCCAGAAACGCACGTGCGTTAGTGACCTCTGGTCGATCCACGCTCGCGTCGGATGCCTGCGTGGTCGCGGCGGCGTAGTATGTCCGCGCCTTGGCGCTGTCGCCAACCGCGGCGGCGGCTTTCGCTGCGCCGATTGTCGCGTTGAGACGATTTGGTTCCTTGTGCATCGTGGCCTCGAACGCCGCCAATGCCTGCACGGGGTTACCAACCTGGAACAGCATCGCACCATACAGTTCTCTCGCCGGGGCCAACTGCCCTGGGGTCACCGGGTGCTTTTCGGTCTTGTCCTCGGCATCGGCGGCGTCGCTCATTGCCTGTAGCGCCTCCTCCTGGTGCCCCATGAGCAACTGTGTCCAGGCGGTCACGATGCGCAACTGAATATCGACCTGCTCCGACCAGTAAGCGTCCTTCTTTGCACGCAACTGATCCCGCAGCGGCAGGAGCTGCGCCATCGCCGCCTGAGCTTGCGCGGCGTCGCCGGACCGAGCGGCGCCAAGCCCTTTGGCGAACCACGAGATCGCCGCGATATGAGGCATGGGAACGGGCCGCACCTCCAACGCCGCCGCGGCGTTCCAGTCGCCGCGTTCCACCGCGTAGCGTGCCGGCGATGCCGCGAGGGCGTAGGCCGCGGCGAGGAAGGTGTCACCCGAAACCGGCACCGCCATCATATCGTCGATCACTGCCTTTGCCTGAGCGTCCTGTCCAAGTTGCAGGTAGGCATAGACTTCGTAATCCATCGCATGCAGTTGGTCGGCAGATTCCTTGCCCTCCTTGGCGGCGTGCGCGGCCGCCGTGTTCGAATCGATCGATTCTCGCCAGTAGCCGACGCGGGTGAAGATGTGTGACGGCATATGCAGTGCGTGCGGCGCGTCGGGTGCTAATTGCGCGTAACGCCGCGCCGCCGTCAGACCCTTATCGGCCAGCGCCGGCGTGTCGTAGAGATGGATCAGATAATGCGCGATGCCCGGGTGCTCCGGCTGCCGATCCCAGATCTTCTCCAGGATCGCCGCGCCCTTGAGTTGGTTGGCATAGGTTTTGTCGGTCGGCGAAGCCCCGACATTGAGTGAGATCGCGTAGTCGATCTGCGCCTCATCATCGTCGGGATACTTCGAGGCAAGCTGTTCCATCGCGTTCATGTAATTCAGCACGCGCGTGCGATGATCAACGGTTTCATAATCCGCGTACATCGCTGACAGCGCAGCGATATAGTCACGTTCCCGCTCGGTTTTCGCGCCGACCTCTTTGCCCTTCGCCAGCGCCGCCGAGCCCTCGGCGAGGTTCTTCAGCGGCGGTGCGGTATGCGGGTTCCACAGCAGGCTCAGCGCGATCCCCCAATACGCGATGCCGCACCCGGGATCGGCCTTCAGAGCCTTGTTGAACTCGCGTTGCGATGCGCGATACCAAAAGGAGTGCTGATATAGCATACCTTGGTCGAACGCGGCGGCGGCTTCCGGCGAACAGGAGGTCTCGAAATGCACCTTGCCGAGTTTCTGGTCCACCGCCTGGGCCAGCGCCGGCTGGCTGAGCGACACGCAGGTCGCGGCCATGAGGGCGGATAGCAATCCGACGAGCTTCGCCATGACATCCTCCTGATGTTCTATATTCTGACGGCGGTCGCCCGGATCCGATCCTATTTTGCCAGAGCGTGCGCCCTCCGATGCTATAAAAGCAATGCCAAAATTCTGAGGTGCGGCACTACGCGGGAATTGCAGGCGCCCGCCAACTCCAGTCTAATACCAACGGCCGACGTGGTTGACTCTCCGGCTTTGCCTCCCCCGTCATGGTCGGCGAAGGCCGGCCATCCACGTCTTTGCTGATCGCAGCAAGGACAGACGTGGATGGCCGGCCTTCGCCGACCATGACGATGAGGGGCGATCGATGGGTCACTCGCATCCGCTACTATTCACCAGCCTGTGCCGCGCGTAGCCTTTCGTGCGATTTGAGGGAGATTGGGCAATGGCAACACCAGTCTGGCAGTGGTCCGCGGTCGAGACGGCCGCCGCGATCAGGGACGGTCTCGTCACCTCGGAAGAGGTCGTGCAGGCCCATGTCGGGCGGATGCACTTGGTGAACCCCGCGCTCAACGCCGTCGTCGTCGATCTCAGCGAGCAGGCAATTGACGCCGCCCGCACCGCCGACCGGGCAAAGGCGAGCGGCGCTGCGCTCGGCAAGCTCCATGGCGTGCCGGTGACGATCAAGATCAACATCGACGTCGAAGGTCAGGCAAACTCTAACGGCGTGCTCGCCTTCAAGGACAATATCGCGCCGGGCGACTCACCCGTGACTGCCAACCTGAAGCAGGCCGGTGCCATCATCATCGGCCTGACGAACACGCCCGAGTTCTCGATGCGCGGCTTCACCGACAATCCGCTGCACGGACCGACGATGAACCCGTGGGACAGTGCGATCACGTGCGGCGGGTCCTCGGGCGGCGCAGGGGCCTCGATCGCCGCCGGCATCGGCACCATCGCGCACGGCAATGACATCGGCGGCTCCCTGCGATGGCCGGCGTTCTGCAACGGCATCGCGACGATCAAGCCGACGCAGGGCCGCATTCCGGCGTTCAACCCGAGCGCCCCGGTCGAGCGTCCGCTGATGGCGCAGTTCATGTCCGCCCAAGGCCCGCTCGCGCGCGAGGTGCGCGACGTGCGCCTCGGCCTCGAGGTCATGAGCCAGCGCGACATGCGCGATCCGTGGTGGGTGCCAGCGCCGCTCGATGGCCCGCCGCTGACGAAGCCGATCAAGGTGGCGCTCGCCCGCATCCCCGACGACATGGATACCGACGCCGATGTCGTGGCGCTGGTCCGCACCGCCGCCGACCACCTGGCGTCCGCCGGCTACGATGTCACCGAGGCGGAGGTGCCGGACCTGACGGGAACCTGGCGGCTCTGGTGCGACCTGATCATGACCGAACTGTCGACGTTGCAGGAGGCGCAGATGCGTGACCACGGCAGCGCCGATTTCCGCCAGACGCTCGACGGTTTCCTGAAGATGGCGACAATCCTCGATGGCCGCGCCTACATGGAGGCGATAGCCCGCCGCTCGCGCGTGCTACGGAACTGGCTGGCGTTCCTCAAGACCTATCCGGTTGTGCTCACGCCGCTTTGCGTCAAGCGGACCCCGTCGGCGCGCGCCGATCTGGACGGCGACGCACGCGTCCGGTCGCTGTTCTGGAACGACCTTCGGTTCATGTCGTCGATCAACGTGCTCGGCCTGCCGGCTGCGGTTGTCCCTGTGGGCCTCGTGGGGAGCAATCCGGTCGGCGTGCAGATCGTTGGGTCGCGCTACCGCGAGGACGTCTGCCTGCACGCGGCCGCGGCGATCGAGGCCAAGGTGGGGATCATGTCGAAGCGCCTATGGGAACGAAGTTGATTTAGGATCCGCTCCGAATTAGCTGCGCCAATTGTCAGCAGACCTGCCTCTGTTGTTGTCATCCCCGCGAAAGCGGGGACCCAGGCGGCAACTGGGTCCCCGCTTTCGCGGGGATGACAACAAGTGGAACCGGCCATGCTGCAGCTGAGATAGAGTCAAACGCCAAACACGATCCCTTCCTTTCGGTACATCTGGCGAATCAGCTTTAGGACCAGCGCGATCTCTGGCGACCGATCACCTTTGCGGCTGCTCATGATGACAGGGGAGACAGCATCGACTGCACCCAGCGGCCGATATACGACATTGTCGCGGCGCAGCCGCTCGACCGATGCCGGTACGAGGCAGATGCCCACTTGGGCCGCGACGAGTCCAAGCGCAGTCTGCAGCTCCAGCACCTCATGCACGGCCGGCGGCTTCAAACCAGCCTCGCGAAACAGCGCCAGCACCTGGTCCGCATAACTCGGCCGCGGCGCCTTTGGGTAAACAATCAGCGGCTCCGCGACCAGGTCTGCCAGGCGCAGCGCCCCGCCTCGGGTCAGGGCAGGATGATTGCCTGGCAGGGCGGCAATCAGCTTCTCGTTGCGCAGCAACTGGCGATCCAGCGCGGGATCGTCCAGCGGGATACGCCCGAAGCCGACGTCGATGCGACCCTCCTTAAGGGCGGCGATCTGTTCGACGCTGGTGAGTTCGAGCAGGGTCAGATCCACATCCGGCCGCGCCGCCCGGTAACGGCGGATCACATCCGGCAGCTTCCCGTAGAGTGTGGAGGCGACGAACCCCATGCTGAACCGGGTGCGGTCGGCGTCACGCAGACGGCCCACCATGGCTTTCATCTCATCGATGCGTTCCAGCACCTGCACGGCCTGCTCATAAAACAGCCGGCCGGCCTCGGTGAGGCGCAAGGGGCGGCTGCCGGGTTCAATCAGGTCAATACCCAGCTCATCTTCAAGCTGCTGCACCTGACGGCTCAGCGGCGGCTGCGCGATGTGCAGCTTCTCCGCTGCCCGGGTGAAATTGCGCTCCCGCGCGACGGCGGCGAAATAGCGAAGGTGCCGCAGCTCCACCGCCATACCTCCCGGGTATTGTCACGACCAAATTAGTCTTGGACCGGCGGCATGGAAAGGTGCTGATGTCCGCGTCGCCAGAGGAAACAACTTCCAAGATATGGCTCGGAGGGATCAGATGTTCGACAACATGCAAGCGACACTCGATACGGCATTGGTGGATGACGCCGCAACAGGCGCATATCGGGTCGGCCGGGACATCTTCACCGATCCGGAGATTTTTGAACTCGAAATGAAGCATATCTTCGAGGGCAATTGGATTTACCTGGCGCACGAGAGCCAGATCCCGAACAACAACGATTATTTCACCACGACGATGGGACGGCAGCCCATCTTCATAGCCCGCAACAAGGAAGGCGTGCTGAACGCGTTCATCAACGCATGCAGCCACCGCGGTGCGATGCTTTGCCGCCACAAGCGGGCGAACAAGACCAGCTACACCTGCCCGTTCCACGGCTGGACGTTCAGCAACTCCGGTAAGCTGATCGCGGTGAAGGATCCGCGCGGCGCCGGTTATCCGGAAACCTTCAACAAGGAGGGGTCGCACGACCTCACCAAGGTTGCGCGGTTCGAGTCTTATCGTGGGTTCCTGTTCGGCAGCCTCAACCCGAACGTTCTGCCGCTTGCCGAGCATCTTGGCGAAGCAGCGAAGATCATCGACCTGATCGTGGATCAATCGCCGGATGGTCTGGAAGTTTTGCGCGGCGCCTCGACCTATGTCTATGACGGCAACTGGAAATTACAGACCGAGAACGGTGCCGATGGCTACCATGTTAGCGCAGTGCACTGGAACTATGCCGCGACGACCAACCAACGCAAGCAGGCCGAAGCGGTTGATAACGTGCGCGCGATGGATGCCGGTGGTTGGGCCAAGAAGGGCGGCGGTTTCTATTCGTTCGAGAACGGTCATCTGCTGCTTTGGACCAACTGGGCAAACCCGGAGGACCGGCCGAACTGGAATCGCCGGGGCGAACTGGCCGAGCGCTTCGGCCAGCCGCGTGCGGACTGGATGGTGGAGCGGTCACGCAACCTTTGCCTGTATCCCAACGTCTATCTGATGGATCAGTTCAGCTCGCAGATCCGTACCTATCGGCCGATCGCCGTCGATAAGACCGAGGTGACGATCTACTGCATTGCCCCAAAGGGTGAGGACGCCAATGCACGCACGCGCCGCATCCGGCAATACGAGGACTTTTTCAACGCCAGCGGTATGGCCACGCCGGACGATTTGGAGGAATTCCGTGCCTGCCAGATGTCCTATATGGGCCGCGCTTCTCGTTGGAACGACATGAGCCGTGGCGCGCAGCATTGGATCCAGGGCGCCGATGACGCCGCCGACTCGATCGGGCTGAAACCGCTGCTGAGCGGCATGCGCACCGAGGATGAAGGCCTGTTCGTCGTGCAGCACAAATACTGGCAGCAGACGATGCAGCGGGCACTGGCCGCCGAAACCGAAGCCAAGGCGTAGGAGCAACAACCATGGCCCTGCTTTCAAGCGAAGCCATCCATCAGTTCCTGTATCAGGAAGCGCGCCTGCTCGACGACAAGGATTGGGACGCCTGGCTCTCCTGCTATGCCACGGACGCCGAGTTCTGGATGCCGTCGTGGGATGACGACGAGACCTTGGTCAGCGATCCGCAAACGGAAATCTCGTTGATCTACTACGGCCATCGCGGCGGTCTGGAGGATCGCGTGTTCCGCATCAAGACCGATCGGTCGAGCGCGACCAGTCTGCCGGAGCCGCGGACGTCGCACAACATCAGCAATGTCGAGATCGTGGAGCAGACAGACGGCGCGTGCAGCCTGCGTTTCAACTGGGTGACATTCAGCTTCCGCTACAAGACAACGGATACGTATTTCGGAACGTCTTTCTACACGTTGGATACCAGTGGCACGCAGCCGCTGATCAAGAACAAGAAGGTCATTCTGAAGAACGATTACATCCATCATGTGGTCGATATCTACCACATCTAGACGTGGCGACAGGAGACAGACCGATGACGCATAGTATCGCGTTGAATTTCGAGGACGGGGTTACCCGGTTCATCACCTGCGACCCCGATGATACGCTCGCCGATGCGTCCTTCCGCGCCGGCGTCAATATCCCGATGGATTGCCGCGATGGTGCCTGCGGCACCTGCAAGTGCCATGTTGAATCTGGCAAGTTCGATGAGGGTGTTTACATCGAGGACGCGCTGACAGAGCAGGAGTTCGCGCAGGGTTACGCGCTCGCTTGCCAGATGCGTCCCCGTAGCGAGCTCGTGATTTCGATCGCCGCCTCTTCCAAGGCTTGCCGGATCAAGAGCCAGCCTGTCGCGACGCATCTGGTGGCGGTGGAGCGCCTGTCCGCCACCTCGATCGGCTTCACCTTGGAGGCTTCATCGGCACTGGCCTTTCTTCCCGGCCAATATGCCAACCTCACAGTTCCGGGGACTGATCAGCTTCGGTCCTATTCGTTCAGTTCGGTTCCGGGAAGCAAGACGCTGTCGTTCCTGGTCCGCGACATACCGCAGGGCGCGATGAGCGGCTTTCTGCGGGATGAGGCGGTCCCCGGCATGCCAATCGCGATGGCCGGGCCATCGGGAAGCTTCTATCTGCGGGACATCAAGCGGCCAGTGCTGTTCCTCGCGGGCGGCACCGGCCTGGCGCCCTTCCTGTCGATGCTGGGCAAGATCGCAGAAACCGGCTGCGCACAACCGATCCATCTGGTCTATGGCGTCACCAACGACGATGACATGGTTGCGCTTGATCAGCTGGATGAGTTTGCCAATCGCATACCCGGCTTCACCTTCGCCTGCTGCGTGGCGGCCGATGCGAGTGCCTATCCGCGCAAGGGCTACGTGACGTCACATATCGAGCCGGCTCATTTGAACGGCGGCGGCGTCGATATCTACCTCTGCGGACCGCCGCCGATGGTCGAGGCGGTGCGCGGCTGGCTCGATCAGCAGGGTGTCACGCCCGCCAGCTTCCACTTTGAAAAATTCGCCCCCAGCGGCGTCGTCCTGCGAAAGGCCGCATGATGATGACGTATCCAGGACGCTTTGAGGGCAAGGTCGCGGTTGTGACCGGCGCGGCCCAGGGCATCGGCCGCACTGTCGCATTGCGCATCGCGCGCGAAGGCGGGCGTGTCGCGCTGGTAGATCGCTCCGAACTGATCCACGACGTGCAACGGGAGGTCGAGGCGGCAAGCGGTGAGGCGATCGCGATCACCGCCGATCTGGAAGCCTTCGAGGGTGCATCCGCTGCGATTGAGAGCACCCTCGAACGCTTCCATCGCATCGATGTTCTGATCAACAATGTCGGCGGCACGATATGGGCGAGGCCCTACGCCGAGTACGCGCCTGATCAGATCGAGGCGGAGGTCCGTCGGTCCCTGTTTCCGACATTGTGGTGCTGCCGAGCAGTGCTTCCGACGATGGTGCGCTCAGGTGGCGGGGCAATCGTGAATGTTTCGTCGGTCGCCACGCGCGGCGTCAACCGCGTGCCCTATGCGGCGGCAAAAGGCGGCGTAAACGCCATCACTGCCTGTCTCGCGATGGAATACGCCGAACACGGCATCCGCGTCTGTGGTGTCGCACCCGGGGGCACCGAAGCACCGCCGCGACGCATTCCACGCAACGCCACACCACCCGGCGCGCAAGAAAAGCAGTGGTACCAACAGGTCGTCGATCAGACCATCGCATCTAGCCTGATGAAACGATACGGCACCACCGACGAGCAGGCCTCGGTGATCCTGTTCCTGGCTTCAGACGATGCGTCCTACATCACCGGCGTCACTCTGCCCGTCGCGGGTGGGGATCTTGGCTGACAAAATGCAAATCACGGAGGATATGAAAATGAGCGAATCCCTAGTGAACACTCAGGAAGTGAAGGACCTGTTGACCAAGGTCAGCGGCCTCACCAACCAAGCCGGCGACCCACGGTTGAAGCGCATCATGCATCGCGTGGTCTCCGACCTCTTCCGCGTTATCGAAGACTTCGACGTGCAGCCCGACGAATTCTGGTCGGCGGTCGGCTATATCACCGCGCTCGGCCAGGCAAATGAAGCCGGCCTTCTGGTGCCGGGCCTTGGCATTGAAACATTCCTCGATCTGCGCATGGACGAGGCGGAGCGCAAGGCTGGTATCGAGGGCGGCACGCCACGCACGATCGAGGGGCCGCTGTATGTTGCTGGTGCTCCACTGTCCAAGGGTGACGCACGCCTCGATGATGGCAGCGAGCAGGGCGAAGTCCTGTTCATGAGCGGCCAGGTGCGTGACATGGAGGGCAATCCGGTCGCAGGCGCGATCGTCGACGTGTGGCATGCCAACACGCTGGGTGGCTACTCGTTCTTCGACCCGTCACAGCCGAAATACAACCTGCGCCGCCGCATCCAAACCGACGCGGAGGGGCGTTATACGTTCCGATCCCTGCTGCCGTCCGGCTATGCCTGCCCGCCCGACGGCCAAACCCAGAAGCTGCTCGATCAGCTTGGTCGCCATGGCAACCGTCCGGCACATATCCATTTCTTTGTGACCGCTCCGAATTACCGCAAGCTGACGACGCAGATCAACATCGACGGCGATGCCTACCTGCACGACGACTTCGCATTCGCCACCCGCGATGGTCTCATTCCGGCGGTGCGTCGAACGGCGGATCCCGCGGCCATCCATGCCCGTGGCCTGAACGCACCTTTCGCCGAGATTACCTTCGACTTCATTCTGCACCCCGAAAGCGCGACGGCGCCGAAAACCGTGGTGACTCGGGCACACGCCGAAGCCGCCTGATGCTCGCCCCGGCCGTTGGACAGACGGCTGGGGTTCCTTCTCCTTGTCGGAGCCAGTTTATGCCGGACTCAACTGTGTCCATTCCCACCGACCTGCGACGCGATCTGACGATCAGCGAGATCAAGAGCACGATCGTGGATGTGCCGACGGTTCGGAAACACAAGCTGTCATCCCTTTCCGTCACTGCGCAGAGCTACGTCATCGTCGAACTTCGTCTGGCCAACGGCGTGACTGGAATTGGCGAAGCTGCAACTCTCGGCGGACCGCGCTGGAGCGAGGAGAGCGTCGAGAGCATCAAGGCAACGATCGATACCTATCTGACGCCCGTCTTGCTCGGCACAACGGCGGATCGCTTCATAGCAGCCGGCGCCCGCATGGATGAAGCCGCGAAGCGCAATACCGCCGCAAAGGGTGCGATCGAAAGTGCCCTGTTCGACGCGGTGGGCAAGACGCTGGGTGTGCCTGCCGTGCAGCTTCTGGGCGGCGTGGTGCGCGAACGCATGCCGGTGCTGTGGACACTTGCTTCAGGCGATCCCGCGCAGGAGATCGAAGAGGCGGAAAAGAAAATCGCAGCTCGTCTGCACAATACCTTCAAGGTGAAGATCGGCGCCCAGACGCCTGAGGCCGACATGACGCGCCTGCGCCGCCTGGCGAACGCGCTGCAAGGCCGAGCGACGCTGATCGTGGATGCCAACCAGGCATGGGACGAAACAACGGCACTGCGCTGCCTGCCCATCCTGGGCGAGATCGGTGTCAAACTGGTCGAGCAGCCGCTTCCGGCTTGGAATGTGCAGGGCATGGCGCGGCTGCGTGTTCGCTCCACCGTGCCGCTGATGGCCGACGAGTGCGTGTTTTCGACCCATGACATGCTCGATGTCGCGCGCGCCGGCGCAGCAGATGTGGTTTCGCTGAAACTAGTCAAGCATGGCGGACTGTTGGCCACGCGTGACGTGGCCGCTGTGGCGCGGGCGGCAGGGATCGGACTTTACGGCGGCTGCCTGCTGGAAAGCTCCATCGGTGCAGCCGCGCATCTGCAGGTCTTCGCGGGACTGCGCGATCTGGCGTGGGGTTGCGAGCATTTTGGCCCGCAAATTCTCACCGAGGATCTGGTCACCGAACCGCTGCACTTCGAGGATTTCCATATCCACCTGCCAACTGGGCCGGGCCTCGGAGTCACACTCGATCAGGACAAGTTGCGCCGCTTTGCGCGGCAGTGAGCGAGGGCGTGATGCTCTACTGCGCCGATCACCATCGCCTTCGTGCCGGTCAAACCGAAGAAGAATGCTTCCGTCGCCATCTGTGTTGCCTTCCCGTCGCCAGTGCTGCCAAGCCAGCGGGATCCAGTGGCGGACCGTCGCCGCGCCATGCAATGTGGAGGTCCGGGCGCAGCAGGAACACAGAAGCGCCAAACGCCTTGCGCACGCGGTCCTCGTCCAGATGGAGCACGTCAAGCGGTGCGCCCAAGGCCCGGAATTCCTGCGCCAGCAAATCCGCTGCGCAATCGCCGCGCAGGTCGAGCAGCGTGTAATCGTGACCAAGCACGTCCTGGAGTGCGCGCCCGTCGTTCAGCCACATGTGCGGGATGCGAACGCCGGGACGTGCGTGCGGCACATACCGGCTGGTTTCCCATTCCGCGACGTTGCCTGGTTCATCAGCGATCAGCGGCGAACCCGCATAGGAATAACCGGCCTCGATGCCGACCATCCCATGCATGCGGCGATGGTTGACGTCGAACGACGCCGCAAGTTCGCGCCGCTTCGCCTCGCCTTCGGTTGTGGCGTCGTATACCGCCGGCGTCACCAGTGCGCGCCAGATCGGCACGCCCTCCGCGGCCCAGCCCGCCGCGGCGACGTTGCGGATGCCGATCGGCCGGCGTTCCTGCTCGTAGCCATCGAGCAGGCCCGGGCCTCCCCAGCCCTTGATCGTGCCCGCCAGCTTCCACGACAGGTCGAAGGCGTCGCCGACGCCGGTGTTCATGCCGAGGCCGCCGGACGGGATGACCAGATGCACCGCATCGCCGGCGAGGCAGACGCGGCCGTCGCGATAACGTTCGGCGACCAGAAGATGATGCCGCCACGGAATCACATGGTGGATTTCGAAGTCGCAGGTAAAGCCGATCAGATCCTGGATGATCGGTCGAAAGTCCGTGTCGGGCGGCAGCGAGGAATGCAGGGTGAATTCCTTGCGGGTTCCCTGCGCCACCATGCTCGATCCGCCGGCATCGGCGAATTGATAGTGGCGTCCCTTGCCGGTCACTATCCGCTCATAGAGATCCTCCGAGCGGAAGATCACCTGGACCAGATTGCGAATGCTGCCGCGGCCCTCCAGCCTGATGCCAAGCTTCTTGCGCACTGTGCTGGTCCCGCCGTCACAGCCCGCCAGAAAGCCACAGCGCAGCGTCGCCTCGTCGCCATCGACCGTTTGCGTCGTGACGGTCACGCCGTTCGCGTCCTGCAGAAAATCGACCAGTTCGCAACCGTATCTGACAGTGACGTTCGGCGTAGCTTCGGCTACTTCCTTCAACAGCGGTTCGAGTTGGTTCTGAGACACGAGCTGGTACGGCTCGAGCAGCCACTCGCCGTTCGGCGATTCGGCGATTTGCCTGCGGCGCTCCGCGACCGAGGGATATTTCAGCACCGCGATCGGCGGATCGCTCAGCCTGGTCGTCAGAAACACGTCCATCGGATTGTCGGGGGGATAGCCCAGCGCGCGCACCCGATCGGCGATCCCGATGCGGCGGTAGAACTCCATGGTCCGCGCGTTGGAGCGATCCATCTTCGGCCATGGCAGCGTCGTCGGGTGGCGCTCGATGATCAGACACCGGACTCCGCGCCGGCCGAGATCGATGGCGAGCGTCAGGCCGACCGGACCTGCGCCGGCGACGATCACGTCATAGGTTGCCGTCTCGGTGTCCACCGTGTCCCACGCGTCCGAACGAATTGCTCAGCCTGGTGGCGCGATCAGAAAAGCCTTCGATGAATTGAAGATCCACGTGTCGACGAAGCCGGTTTCCTGCGGCTTACGCCCAAGGGCGCTCAGCGCGCCGACCAGGCACAACCAGTTCAGGATTTCCTGCTGACCGCTGTCCTCCACAGCCTGTGCCGGATAGTTCCGCCACGCCTCATAATCACCGTCGCGCAGGTGCTCGTACATGCGTCGATCGGCCGGCGTGTCGGGATAAAGGTAGTGGTTCTTGGCCGTCAGGAATGCATGCGACCACCCGGATGACGCCAGCAGCGCAACGCGGTACGGTGATTCGGCCAGGATCCGGGCTGTCGCCGCACCAAGGTCGAACAGCCGCCAGGGTGCTGGCGCAGGTGGGTCGAAGTCGATGTCCACCGGCGACTTGTCGAATGCCGGGATGCCGCCGCGCTGCGACACCACCTTGCGTCCGTAGCAGTTTATTGCGAACGGCACGATGGGATAATGGAATCCCTTGCGATTGTAATCGAGGTAGAAGATCGCGTTGGTGAACGCGTGCCCGAGCGGATGGTGCAGTGGCTTGTATGCATAAGCCGTGTCGAAGCCCTGCTCGATCAGACGGGTCGCCAGCATCTTGGCCGCATTGCGATTGCCAGACAGTTCGTAAGTCCTGTCCGTCTCGCCCCAGACATTGTCGGGGCGCGGAGAGAAGGTGAACTTCTCATGGGCCGCGATGCAGTAAGGCGGGATGATGTCCTCGCGGAAGTTCTCGTACTGGTCGTCGCCCCAGAGCAGAACGAAATCCGGCTGAAACTCGTCCAAAGCTGCGCGAGTTCTCTCCATCCAGCCGACCAGGGCGGCTCGATGCGCTGCCGCTGAAGTGGTGCCCTCGTCCTCGCCCCATTCAGTCCGCATGCCCTCCGGCCATCCTTCCGGCGTTCGCAGAGAGGGCGGCAGGTCTGGGTTCTCCAGCATGCGCCGCAGGATCGTTGCCATGCGATCATCGTGACCGCTCAGGGGCGGGTAGTGCGATATTCCAAGCGCCAGAATCTCGGCCATCATGTCCTCGCTGTTGCTGTTTTCTCGTGGCTCCAGACACACGTATCATTCGGCGGCCCGACGGTGCCGGCTGTAGCGGTTGATCACCGGCCTCAGACCAAGGTTTTCGCGCAGCGTCTTGCCTTCGTATTCGGTGCGGAACAGACTGCGGCGCTGCAGTTCGGGCACAACCATCTCGACGAAGTCCTCGCCTCCGCATGGCAGGGTCGCCGGCGTGACATTGAAGCCGTCGCATGCCGCGCCTTCGAACCATTCCTGCATGGTGTCGGCTATGTCGGCGGGCGTGCCGATTTTCGCCGACCCGGTGATGCCGGAGCGCAGGTACAATTCGCGGATCGTCGGCTTCTCCCGTCGCACGCGTTCCACCAACTGAACGCTCAGACTGCGCAACTCCTGCTTGCCCAACGCATCCTCGGGCACCGGACCGTCCAGCGGATAGCCCGACAGATCGCCGAACGAACTGTAGAGCCGGCCAAGGCCGACCAGCGGATCGATCATCGCCTGCAACTCATCGAATTTCGCCTGCGCTTCCGCACGGCTGCGACCGACGACCGGACAGATCGCCGGCATGATCTTGAGGTCGTCGGGTTCGCGTCCGTATTTTGCCATGCGCTCCTTCACGTCGGCGTAATAGCTCTGCGCGCGCTCCAGCGAGTCATGAATCGCATAGATGACATCTGCGGTTGCGGCGCCAAGTTCCCGCCCCTGATCGGAGGCGCCCGCCTGCACGATCACCGGATGGCCCTGTGGCATGCCCGCGACATTCAAAGGGCCGCGCACGGTGAAGAACCGGCCACGGTGGTTGAGCACATGCATCCTGGCTTCGTCGAAATAGTGGCCAGTGGCCTTGTCGAACAGCAGGGCGCCATCCTCCCAGCTATCCCACAGCCCCTTGACCACTTCGACGAATTCGGCCGAGCGGGCATAGCGCGTGCCGTAGTCTAGCGTTGTCTCCATGCCGAAGTTCTGAGCCTCGTGTTCCGACCATGACGCAACGACATTCCAGCCGGCACGGCCGTTGCTGATCAGGTCCAGAGTGGCAAACTTCCGCGCCAGATTGTAGGGCTCGTTGTAGGTCGTGGATGCCGTCGTCACCAGACCGACGTGCTTCGTGACCATGGCAAGCGCCGGCAGCAATGTCATCGGCTCCATCTCGACCATGTCAGTGCCGGTGCGACAAAGCGCGCCGCGGGGATTGTCGCCCTGGCGGATGCCGGCGCCGTCGGCGAAGAAGATCAAATCGAGCTTGCCGCTCTCGGCGACCTGCGTGTTGCGCACATAATGCTCGACATGCAGCGTGCCATCGGCCGGCACATCGGGATGGCGCCAGGCCGCCGGGTGGTAGCCATAGCCCCGGATCGACATGCCCAGCCGCATCTTTCTGGCGGTCACCATCCGGTCTCCTTCACGGTGCCGTCGCCCATCAAATGAAGTGCCTCATAAGGTCGCTGACATCTTGCACTTCTTCCAAGTGAAGGATTGTGTGGCCTGCCAAGCGCACCACATCGTCCGACAGCGGTCGCACCGCGTTGCGTGCGCAGTCCATGAACTTCATTGTCAGTTGGTCGATGCCGAGGCGGTTCTCCGGTGAGCCGAGAGGCGATGCAATATTGGCACTGGCCGAGCGACCGTCACGCAGACGGATCGTTACTCCGGCAGTCTCCTGTCCTGCGTCAACGCCCTGCATCAGTTCAGCGATGCTCAGGACCTGGGTGTGATGGATATCGGAAACTTCCGTGATGCCGACGCGGCCGTGCACCAATGCCGCGGCGATGAGATACGGCAGCGCGAACTGGGCCTCCACGATCTGCGTGGGCCGACGTTTATGCGGGGCGCCGTTGAATTGTTCGGCAATGGTCGTGGCGACGGCGGCCACCCGAATGCCCGTTATCTCGGCAAAATCGACCGCAGTCCCGAGCCCAAGTTGATTCCGCGCGGCGATGGCGGCATCGAGGATGGCGTGCTGAGGACGGCCGCAGGCATAGGGTTTGAAGCTCAACTGATCGCCGCGGAATTCCGTGCCTAGATCTTCAAGGAGTTTCGTTTGATCGTACCCGTCAGGCTGGTACAGCTCAAAGAATCCAAATCGGCCGAGGAAGATGTTGTGGGCAGCGGTGAAGCCCTCGCGGGCCAGAAGCGCGGCCAACACGCCGCTGCTGGCGGCCTGGCCGGCCTGCAGACGTTTGGTCAGCGCGCCATCAACAATGCACTGACGGTTGCCGGCGGCCTGGCTGAAGGCGATCCCGAGGGCATTCACCATTTGCTCCACGTTCAGGCCAAGCAGCTTGCCGGACGCCGCCGCGGCGCCGAACACGCCCATCGCCGCGGTGCGATGCCAGCCGCGATCGACGGTTGAGGCAAGGGCTACGCGGCATGACACATCCAGCCCGAGTGCAATCGCCAACAGCAGTTGCTGGCCCGACACGGCGCCAAGCATATCAGATACTGCAAGGCTTGCGGCGAGAACTGATGCGCCAGGATGGATCGAACCGCCATGATCGAGCGTGTCGTCGAAATCGAGCGCATGCGCCATGCTGGCATTCAGCATGGCGGCCTGCGGCGCCGGCAGCCGTAGCTGCCACAGCATCACCTGGCTCTGCGGCGCGCCGCCCCAGCCGCCGATAATGCGTGCGAGTTCCGCGATGCCGGGTGCACCGCTGCCTCCAAGCAGACAGCCGAACGTGTCAAGGACGTCATTGCAGGTCGCGGCCCGCGTGGAGGTTGGCAAGTTGGCGAAACCACTGCCGCATACATGCTCTGCCAACGCCCAAGCCGGATCCTTGATCATGTCCTTCTCAACTTTCTGTTGCTCTCGCTTGCAAGCCCTGAGTGTCGGATCGGTGCTATCATCCGCTATTGCATAGCCTTGGCAAGGCGACCTGCTGATCTTCTTCGCGGCAGGAGCCACACCTGTCCGAGTGTCATTGGATGGTGCTGCCATAAGCTGCCAGGATGCATCCCGAGGCCCGCGATTGGCCAGCGAATGACGTCGGCAAGCGAACTCGAGTTGCGCTCGGAAGGGAGAAACGCGGCCATGCATATCGGATATCTCGGTGTCGGCAATATGGGCCAGCCAATGGCACGCAAGCTGCTGGATGCAGGGCACCAACTCACAATTCACGACATCAGCGAAGCCAACATGGCCCCGCTGCTGGTCCGTCAGGCGCGCCGCGCTGAGAACCCTCGCGCGCTGGCCGACTTGGCGGAAATCGTGGTGGTGTCACTGCCCACGTTGGCCGCGTTCCGTGACGTTGTGTTTGGTGAGAACGGCCTCCTGCAAGGTCGCGAAATGAGGATCCTGATCAACACCTGCACGGTCGGTGTGCCGTTTGTGAGGGAGATTGCGGACGCACTTGGCAAGCTTGGTTGCGTGGTGGTGGATTGCCCGATCTCCGGCGGGCCGAGCGGTGCGGCGGCGGGTACGCTGTCGGTGATGGTGTCCGGTGATCCGGCAGCGGTGGAACATGTGCGTCCGCTGATTTCGCTCTGGGGCGCCACTGTGACAGTGGCGGGCGATGCGCCGGGGGCAGCACAGCTTCTCAAGCTCACCAACAATATCCTCTTCGCCGTCGCACTCGTGGCGACATCGGAAGCGTTCGTCATGGGCGCGAAGGGTGGGTTGGATCCCAAGGTAATGCTGAATGCGATCAATGCCGGCAGCGGGGCCAACGGCGCCACGCGTACTGTTTTCCCGCGCTGCGTTCTGTCCCGCTCCTTCGACTATGGCGCGGCACTGCACATTCTGATGAAGGATGTCGATCTGGCGATCGCGCAAGGCGAGGCGCTGGGAGTCCCGATGTGGGTATGCCAGGCCGCACGGCTCGTTTACAAGCATGCGATGATGGCAGGGCGCGGTGATGACGACATCGGCAGCATGGTGCAGGTCGTGGAGCAGGGCGCGGGCTTCCTGATGCCCAAGTCGAACTAATGCCTCTGCAGAGGTGATTTTGACCGGTTGAGCATGCTCCCGCTGTGGCTCGAACGGGCGGCGATCGTCACCGGCCTCGGTCCAGGAAGCCAGATTAGTGGACACCGCAGACCAAGCAAGAATTTTAGCGCAGATGCAGGAAGGCGATGCACGCTGAACACGCAGATGGTTCAGTGCAGTTCACAGATCGTGGACCACGCGTTTGATCTCCAGGCGCGACTTGCCGAAATTGAACAGCAGGCAAAGCTGCAGGCCGGCCGCTTTGAGATAATTGGTGCATTGCATAAGGTGCGCGTCGCCCAGTGCTTTGACGGTCTTCAGTTCGACCAGAAGCACGTCATTGACCAGCAGGTCCGCGAAGTACTCGCCAACCGAGCTGTCTTTGCAAGTACACCCCAACGGCGTATTGCTGCACAGCCGATAGTCCCGCGGCACGATCTTCAGATGCCAACGCGTTCTAGTAGACCTTTTCCAAGAACCCTGCCCCAAGCGTGTTTAGTACAATGAACGCGCAGCCGATCACGCGCCCTGACAGTTCATTCAGCTCGCGATTATCTGCGTATTCTTCGTACATCGTCTTCCTGTATCTGCGCTAGAATTCTTGCTTCGCGATGCCGCGGACGAATGGTTGTGTAAACGTTGACAGGCAAGCAACGCGACAGCTGCGTAAAGCGCGCCCGGACCCGACCATGGCGCCCCTTTGGGTTCCGGCTCAGCTGGTCTAGGGTACCCGGTGATTGAGCCTATCCAGTGGATGCACGGCGCAGCTTCACGTGCGTCGAAATCCACAAATCGCGAGAGAAGGAGGAACGCCATGGCGAAGGGTGCGCTGATCGCGGCGATGGATTTCTCGAATGTCGATGCGGGCGAGTTCAACGATTGGTACGATACGGAGCACATCCCGGAACGCCAGCGAGTGTCGGGCTTTCTGACGCTTCAGCGGTGGATTGGGGCGGAGAACCCGAGACAGTCGGTCGCGACCTATGACCTCGACAGTCTTGAGGTGCTGAGGAGTCCAGGCTACCGCGCGATCGGGGGAGAGAATCTGTCGCCGTGGTCAAAGCGCGTGACCGCGAAGGTCGAGCGTCTGCTGCGCTATGAGGGCGAGCAGATACTTCCAGGCGACGCGACCGCACCGGCCAATGCCGGCGGGCTGCTGTTGGTCGGCATGACCCCCGGTCCGGACGTCGAGACCGCGTTCAACACGTGGTACGACAAGGAGCACGTCCCCGCTCTTGCCAGTGTCCCCGGGGTGCTATGCGCGCGCCGCTTCCGGACGAGTGGCGGCGGCACGAAATACATCGCGCTCTATCATCTCGCATCCCCGGGCGTGGTGGACACACCGGAATGGAAGGACGCCAGCGGCTCGACCCCGATGCCCCAGCGCGTTCGAGACCAGATCA
>DATMND010000389.1:0-17275 GCA_035569235.1 Acetobacteraceae bacterium
CAGCGGGGGCGTTGTGGCGGTGCGGGCGGGCCAGGCTCATTGAGCCTGTAAAAATAGCCATAGTGGCCTCTTCAGGTACCATACCCATCGCTCAGGTCGCGCTATATGTTGTGCTTGCCTGAGTCAGCGGGATAAGCCTCGCGCTGCGCCCCATCATCACAGTCGAGGTAAGCGTTTGCCAATCCTTGAAGGGCATCAATGTTTTCGCTACTTGCGTCATCCAAATCATCATTTACGTCACTTAGATCAACTTGCCATCTAACGTAATTGGCGCTTGTGACAATGTGGCGAGCAGATATATGTGCCGCTTCGGCCGTTCCATCGAGTAAGACGTCAATGAGTGGTTTAATCCAACGAAGTGGACCCCAATCGCGAGCCTGATCGACAGAAATTTTTCGCAATAAATTGCCTGATCCAAGTGACACTAACACAATCCGATTCTCCTTCTGAAAATCGCGTATCCCGTCTTTGCGCGCAATTCTTATAGCCTCTGAAACAGCCAGGGTGGATGGATTGTTTGAGAAAACACCTCCATCTATGAGTGGGCGCTCCACACCATCTGCTGTAAGAATATGAGCAGGAAAATAGGTCGGTGCCGAGCAAGACGCCTTACACGCCTCCCACATTGGAATTACTGAAGTTGCCTGTTCGTGGGATCTCATAAGATAAATTTGCCGATTAAGTACGTCATAGGACGTAATCATGAGCCTGGTGTTAGCGTCACTGAGTTTTCTAGTGAGGCCAAACATCTTCTGAAGAGCGTTAGCTAGCGGTTTATCCGAATAACTGGGACCGAGCTTGAATATGTCTGTCCATTTTCTCTCTCTGTGCCCAACTGTCATCGGTGGGAATATTTCAGGCCCAAGAAGTCGGTACAAGTCGACACACTCCTGGATGTTCTCATCGCACGCTGCAGCAGCTGCAATAAGTGAACCGGTCGAGGTGCCTGCTATCAGATCAAAATGGGAGCTCAGCGGCCCACCTCCTAGATGCGCAGCAATCTTTGCCAGGAAAATGGCAGGAATTACGCCTCGGATCCCGCCACCATCTATAGCCAGAATACGGAACGTGCTCATGTGACCTCACGAGTTTGACCAGCGTTGATTGCTGCTCATTACATAGTAGGACAGAAGCTTCGACGTGCGTCAATGTACCGAGGACCCGCTGCAACCATCGATCAGTTCGTGGCGGTAGGCAGTGATGTCTAGTCTCCCTATGGGGTTCCTCGATTTCGGGACCGTTCAGTTAGTCGCATTGCAACAACCTAATTGTCTGCATTCCACTCCAGGCGAACCCCAGTGCAACGAATGAAACTAGTAACAAGACACGGCTCGGTCATTACTTGGCACGTGTCCTAGCAGCCCTCGACGGAGTAAGTGGGGATAGAGAAACGGCGATATGTCTGTATGTTATAGGTCCCTCTAGGTGATCCTGTGGGGGTTGAAACCTATCTTCTGATACGATAATGATAAACCGGGTCCGTGTTAATTCGATATCTCCGAGTGTACCACCCTCGTAGTCCTTGAGTTGCTCTCTGGCTTCATCGGCCTTTGCCCGTACATCGGCAGATTTATTGGCGATCTTCCACTCTGTCAGGACAAGGGCGCGTGCTGCGCGGTGAACGACCGGCGAGTTGACGTCAAGGGGCTCGCTGAATACAAGGTCGGTTATGCCTCGCTGTCCGTCAACTTTGAATGCAAGTATGCCGTGGCTAAGCAAATGTACCGCTCCGAGTTTCTCACAACTTCGCTCGCCCCCCTCCTTCCTGTGTCGCAGCCATTTGGCTCTGACCTCTTCATCCACAAGAATAAGACGACGAAGATGCTCGAAAGCAAGTTCCGTTCGGCTTCTCACGTCCGTTTCAGCGTCCTGTGTGAGATATTCGAAGCTGCTACGAAATGTAACTAGCGCTCCAATAGAGATTAGGCCTTCGTTGACTAGCTCAGGCCTATCGGTGAACCAATCCCGTTGAAGAATGCGATCGAGTATACGGCCTGCATCCGGGGGCACCTGCGTTCCATGGGAGGCCTTGAATCGCTCAAGCTCGTCCACGATCGAACCCAGCTCCGCGGAGATCCATCTTCGAACAATCCCGAAGCTGTCCCCCGGCGCTCGCGGCAGCACTTGACCCAAGTACTCCCCGGCCTGCCTCAAGCCGTCAATGCGCGCACTAAGAATCCGCCATTTTTGGTGCCAAAACATGTGATTGCCTCAGACCTTTTCCCGCGAATCCGCCACTTGACCAGACAGGAGCGCCGGCGATGGCTGCAACCACCTTGGTGCAAATCCGCATCGAACCTGTCTAAAAGGAGCACGCCGTCGCAGTACTGGACGAAATCGGGCGGACCATCTCCGATGCCGTGCGCATCCTGCTGACGCGAATTGCCAACGATGGCCAATGGCGTAGCCCTCAGCGACCGGCCCGGCCGCGCACGACCCCTGGTTCTAGGCGAAGGTGCAGCAAGCCCTGAAAAATCCCCCTCCGACCGTTCCATAAAACCGAGCGGAGGCACATTTCGCCATGTGGCGCCCAGCGGCTGTGCGCAAGACTGCCGAGAATGACGCGTGAGGCTCGAATAGTCCGCATGGGGACAAGCGAACCGCAACGCGATCTTCGGCACCATGACGCAAATAACCCCCCAGCCCCGAACAGAGCTTCGGCCATGCGCGCGGCCGCCTGCGGATTGAAATCGAGGATGTAATCGTAGGCGCGCCAGACCCCGCGCGGAGCGGCACGGGTCCAAACGACGCGCACGCGCTATCCTTCAGGCGGCGGAACCTTTTCGCCCCTGGCCAACTTCAACAGCCATTCACGGACCCGCTCATGCGGCACGAACCGGCCCGCCGCGTAATCCGCCTCGGCTTCGGCATCGAGGCGCGCCTCGATGGCCGCGTCCGGCTCAATATCGAAAATCGACTTCACGTTCGGTACAGCCATAGGCGCACTCCTGCGGTCTCGAACCCTAGCACAATTCGCCTGGGCGTCCCAGTGGGACAATGCCACGGTGCCTTTCGTCATACGACGGCCTTGCATCCTGGGCGTGGCTGCGATCCAGCACCGCCAATGACAGCTGCGACCCGTGTAGCCGCTGACCGCGGAACCGCTCCGACTCCTGTGGCCCTCCGTGGCCCTCCGTTCTGTCTCCGTGTTAAAAATGCGCACTCGCCGCAGGCACGAGAGCTCGGGCGTGGCCGGATCGACGCACCGAGCATCAGCCGGCGGCGAGGTTTGCTATTGTCATTCAACTGAATTACATTGACGGCATGATATAGAGCCAGGAGTCCGGCCATGGCCGCAACAGCCTTGGTGCAAACACGCATCGACCCTGTGCTGAAGGAACGCGCGACCGCAGTGCTGGTCGCCATGGGACTGACCGTCTCCGATGCCGTCCGCATTCTGCTGACGCGGATCGCCAACGAGGGGGCGCTGCCGTTCCCCCTGGCGACCGACCCAGCCGCGCACGACGCCTGGTTCCGGGCGAAGGTGCGACAAGCCCTGGAGGATCCCCGGCCGGCTGTTCCACATGCTGACGTGGAGGCCCATTTCGCCAAGCGGCGGACGGCAGCACTTCGCAAGCAGCGAGAATGATGCGTGAGGCTCGAATGGTCCGCATGGGCGCAAGCGGACCGCGACGCGATCTTCAACCACATCGAAGCAGATAACCCACGCGCCGCGGTCACCGTCGACATGCGGATCAGTGATCGGTCAAGCGGCTTGGCCGGCTTCCAAGGAGTGGTCGCCCTGGCCGCGTCGAAGGCACACGCGAGTTGGTCATCACCCGCACGCCGTATATCGTCGCGTATCGCACTGTCGGTGATACCGTGCGCATTCTCCGCGTTCTGGACAGCTCGCGGCCATGGCCCGACGATCTGCCTGACTGACAATCAATCCGTGCCATCACCACTGTGCAAGCCGGCCCCGCCGACCGTTCAGGGATTCGTCGGCCGGCGCGATGTGTGACGGACGCGCAGGATCACCACATCGTCGCCGCCAATGCGATAACGGATGATGTAGGGATGCACCGCGACCAGCTCACGCATGGCGGTTCCGCCCACCGAACGGCCACGATGCGGAAAATTCACCAGGCTTCCCCCAGCCTCGAACAGAGCTGCGGCCATGCGCTCGGCAGCCTGCGGATTGAAATCGAGGATGTAATCGTAGCCGCGCCAGGCGCGGGGATGTCCTGAGGGGGAATGGCCGCATTTTCGGAGATCAGGAATCCATAGACTGCAACACAGAGAGTTGCGTGATGATGGAAGCCACGCCAACCACGACCTTCGTAGTGACCGAGGCCGGCTTCCTGTTTGAGTTCGAGATAGTCGCGCTCGATCCGCCAGTGTAGCTTGGCCTGATCGACCATGCGTCCGAGCGTGACGCCGGCCGGGCGCGTAGAGGGCCAGTAGTGATCCGGTTCGGCTGCGCCCTCCGGCCATTCTATCAGCAGCCACTCCTCTGGCGCCGGCTCGCTTCGCCCGGCGTCATCGTGGGCCGGGCGAACCCGTCATCGAGCAAACCGCGAAGTCAGCGGCGTGTTGCTGCCGTCCCGCTATTTGATCTGTTGCCAGACGCTGGCAGGGTGTTCCAGAGCCAGTGTCTTCGCTGACACCGGCCGATGTGGCGCGTCACGGCGCAACCGTTTGCCAGGCCGGCCGCGGCCTGAGCGGGATGCCGGCCACGTAGCGTCGAGATCCATCCCACCCTCCCCGAACGGTTGGAATCTCCGCTCATAAAGCATCGCTCTCGCGTCGCACCAACCGAAAACTGCCGGCTGGCTTGGCGATTTTGCGACTCAGTAGGATTAAGCCCCGACGCCGCCGATACTACATCGTGACCACCATCCGCCCGTCGACCTTGCCCTCCTTCAGGTCGGCAAAAATGCTGTTGATGTCCTCCAGCCGCGCCTGGTGAATGTGCGCGCGCACCTTGCCCTCGGCTGCGAACGCCAGCGCCTCGGCAAGGTCCTTTCGCGTGCCGACGATGGAGCCGCGGATGGTGAGGCGCTTCAGCACCACATCGAAGATTGGCGTCGGGAAATCGCCGGGCGGCAAGCCGCACAGCGCGATCGTGCCCCGGCGCCGCGCCAGGTGCAGCGCCTGCGAGAATGCCGGCGGCGACACTGCGGTGACCAGCACACCATGCGCGCCACCGCTGGTCGCCTTCACCACCTGCTCCACCGCATCGGGCGACCGCGCGTTCACCGCGACATCGGCGCCGAGCGAGCGCGCCAGCGCCAGCTTGTCCTCGGTCACGTCGAGGGCGACGACATGTAGGCCCATAGCCTTGGCATACTGGACCGCCACGTGGCCCAGGCCGCCGATGCCGGAGATCGCCACCCATTCGCCTGGTCGCGCCTCGGTCTCCTTCAAACCTTTGTAGGTGGTGACCCCCGCGCACAGGATTGGCGCGAGCGCGGCGAAGTCGGGCCGTTCGGGAAGGCGAGCGACATAGGCCGCTGAACCGATGGCGTATTCGGCAAACGAGCCGTTCACGCTGTAGCCGCTGTCGTTCTGCTTTTCACACAGCGTCTCCCAGCCCGTCATGCAATGCTCGCAGGCGCCGCACGCATCGTGCAGCCAGGCGATGCCGACCGGATCGCCTTCCTTCAGGCTGGTAACGCCAGGACCCACGCCCGCGACCACGCCGGCACCTTCATGGCCGGGAATAAATGGCGGCGTCGGCTTCACCGGCCAGTCGCCATCGGCGGCATGCAGATCGGTGTGGCACACGCCGGTCGCGACAATGTGAACTAGTACCTCGCCCGGGCCGGGCGTGGGAACCGGCACGTCGTCGATCGTGAGTTTCTTGCCGAATGTATGCACCACGGCTGCTTTCATCATTCGAGGCATGGCTGTTTTCTCCTGTCAGCGCGGGCCGGACCCTAATCGCACGTCCGGACAAGTCATTGAGCTAGATCAATCAGATTGATTCAGATCAATGCACGCCGTTTCGCGGGGTGGCAGTGAATGCGTCATTAACGTCGCCACGCGATATCCGCACGCATCACGTGCTGACAGAACCCAGGAGAATGTAATGCCCGATCAGACGCAGGCCATGATGTCACAGCGCAGCCGGCTGCGCGCGAGCTACGACAATTTTATCGGAGGCAAATGGCAGGCACCCGCAAAGGGGCGGTACTTCGTCAATGCGAGTCCGATCGACGGCATGAAGCTGTGCGACGTGGCGCGCTCGGATGCCGAGGATGTCGAGCGCGCGCTGGATGCCGCGCATGCGGCGAAGGACGCCTGGGGCCGCACCGCGCCGGCCGAACGCTCCCGGATGCTGAACAAGATCGCTGACCGGATCGAGGAGAATCTTGAACTGCTCGCCTATGCCGAGACGGTGGACAACGGCAAGCCGATCCGTGAGACGACCAACGCCGATGTACCGCTGGCGGCCGATCATTTCCGCTATTTCGCGAGCTGCATCCGTGCCGAGGAAGGCACGCTGGCGGAACTCGACAATGACACCGTCGCGTATCACTTCCGCGAGCCCATGGGCGTGGTCGGACAGATCATTCCGTGGAATTTCCCGCTGCTGATGGCGGCGTGGAAGATGGCGCCGGCGCTCGCCACCGGAAATTGCGTGGTGATCAAGCCAGCATCGGACACGCCGCTGAGCCTCGCCGTGCTGATGGATTTGATCGGCGACATACTGCCGGCGGGCGTGCTGAACGTGGTCAACGGCCGCGGCTCCGAGGTCGGCGCGCCGCTCGCCTCCAACCCGCGCATCGCCAAGGTGAGCTTCACCGGCGAGACCACGACCGGCCGGCAGATCATGCAGTACGCCGCCGAAAACCTGATCCCGAGCACTATGGAGCTTGGGGGAAAATCGCCGAACATCTTCATGGCCGACGTGATGGATGCGGACGACGCGTTCTTCGACAAGGCGCTGGAAGGCTTCGCGCTGTTCGCCTTCAACAAAGGTGAGGTGTGCACCTGCCCGTCGCGCGCGCTGGTGCAGGAATCGATCTTCGACAAGTTTATAGAGAAGGCGGTCGCGCGCGTCGCCAAGATAAAGATGGGCGATCCGCTCGATCCCACCACGATGATGGGCGCGCAGGCGTCGCACGGTCAGCTGGAAAAGATTCTGGCCTATGTCGATGTCGGCAAGCAGGAGGGCGCGCGCCTGATGACCGGCGGCGAGCGGGCGCATCTCGGCGGCGAACTGGAGAACGGCTACTACATGCGGCCGACCGTGTTCGTCGGCCACAACAAGATGCGCATCTTCCAGGAGGAAATCTTCGGACCGGTGCTGTCGGTCACGACGTTCAAGACCGTGGAAGAGGCGATCGCCATCGGCAACGACACCATCTATGGCCTGGGCGCCGGCGTCTGGTCGCGCAACGGCACCGTGGCGTATCGCGTCGGCCGCGAGATCCAGGCCGGCCGCGTGTGGACCAACTGCTTTCATCTGTACCCGGCGCATGCGGCATTCGGCGGCTACAAGCAGTCGGGCTACGGCCGCGAGACCCACAGGATGATCATGGACCATTACCAGCAGACCAAGAACCTGTTGGTGAGCTACAGCCCGAACGCGATGGGCTTTTTCTGAGCTCGTCACTGTGCCCGAACGGGTATTGAGCACTGAAGCCGCCGCCAGGCTGGCGCGGCAGTTGCGGGAGCAATTCGGCCCGCTGCTGTTCCACCAGTCGGGCGGCTGCTGCGAGGGCAGTGCGCCGATGTGCTTTCGGCGCAGCGGCTTTCGCGTCGGCGCGCGCGACGTGCTGCTCGGCGCGATCGAGGGCACCCCGTTCTATGTCAGTGCCGCGCAGTTTCCGTATTGGGCGAACAGCGAGCTTACCATCGACGTGGTGCCGGACGGCGGCGACAGCTTCTCGCTCGAGGCGGCGGACGGCGTGCGGTTCATCACCCGCTCGCGCGTGTTCACCGACGCCGAGATGGATGCGCTGGACGCTGCCGGCCCACCACCGGTCGGCCCTGACGCAATGGCGCTATGACACGGGCGCGACCAACAGCAGGCGCAGCACCACCATCCATTTGTAACGCGGGTCGAGGATCTGCCCATCCGGCGTAGCCAGCCTGCCATCCGGCGTCACTGGCACATGCTTCAAGGTCACCGCATCATCGACATTGCCGCCTACCACGCTGATCGGCCCCGGAACCGCGTTGTCCACCACGATGTCGCAATGCCCCGGGAAATGTCCGGCCGGCAGATCGTCGAAGCCAAGATCGCGAGCACTGCCGCGGCCGATGCAGATCAGGTCGCCAGGCAGCGGCGCATAAGCCTCCGGGCGTTCGGCGCTGATCAGCCAGCCGGTGACCTGGCCCTGCGCCATCTGCTTCGCGATATCGATGTAGTCCGAATGGCTGGCGGAATAGGGAAACCGCGCGCCCGCGCCTGCAATTCGCATCACGTAGGACACAAACGCCGCCGACCACGCATATTGAGCGTCAACGCTGGCGGGAAATACGATGCCGTTCGCGTCGTGCTTGCCGGTCCAGGCGGCATCCGGCGAGTCGGCGTTCATGCCCAGCCACCAGTATTCACCGACGCGCTGCCACAGTCCTTGCTGGCGTTCCGACTTCTCCTCAGGCGAGGCCGGCCGGTAGCTGCCTGGCGGATCATCGTCTACGCGCGAGCCGAATAGCCGCCATTCGCGCAGCGCGATCGCCGCCACAGCATCGCGCGAGATCGGCTCGTAGGGGATGCGCGCGAATGGCGGCACGTGCACATCCGGCGGTGGTGCGCGAGGCCCAGCACAGGAGGATACCAGGGCGAGAAGTAGCGAGATTGCCGCACGCATCAGCTTCTCTACCCCGACTCTGCGAGATGCCGAAAACCCCCCTGCCAATCGGGTCCAAACGAATCACACGCTTCGCGCGAAGCGCATATTTTTCCTCTGCGCCCTCTGCGCCTCTGCGGTGAAATCTTCTTGATTGTTCAGACCCGTATCCAGGATTCGCAGAATGCCAGCAGTGCGGTGCTGATCTTGTGCCCAGCAACCTCGCGCGGCACCGGCTTGCCTGGCAGGACGCGCCCGTTCACCGTGATGGTCGCGCTTTGACACCCAACAAAAACGCTCGGCATGTAGTGGCACCCGGTCGACGATGCTTCCGGTTGCAATGCGAAGCAGAACGGCTCCCCAAGCCCGTTCCATGCCAGCTGGACGTGGAGGTCGCCAGCTTTGAACGCCTCGGTATACGAACTCGATGGGTCGCCGGAAACCTGCACACTGTCGAGCTTGCGAAACGCGAGGCCCTGCATTCCTGGCAGCCCCTTGAATAGACGAAAATTCGCAACGAAGCGATCGATCAGCCAATGCGCGAGCGGATCGTTGTCGGTCAGACAGACATTGGCACGATCCGCCGGCGGGTTCGCCTCCTGCGGCGATTGCATCAGCACCAGCGCGTGGCCGCGTCCGTGTGGCGACAGTACCACCCTGAAGAGACTTGCCAGCGTGGTGAATGGTCCGTCCGGCGATTCCTTCAGCGAGATGCCCGGATTTTCACCCGACCATTCCACCGTGCCAGGAAAGACGATCGGATCGGCCATGTTTTCCTCCTCATCTATAGTCGCCGGTATTGCGGCGGCCATCCATTCCGGCACATTGCCGCGGCGCGTGGCTGGGTCAAGACCGATGATCGCCGGGTTACTCGTTCGTCGCGGTCTC
This sequence comes from Acetobacteraceae bacterium, assembly GCA_035569235.1. Taxonomy (GTDB): domain Bacteria; phylum Pseudomonadota; class Alphaproteobacteria; order Acetobacterales; family Acetobacteraceae; genus JAMXLO01. Next base: position 9,633 of record DATMND010000389.1, read on the forward strand.
ACGGTCCCAGGTCGCCGCGGTGACGCCGCGTTCGCGCAGCCGGAACTTCTGAACCTTGCCATTCTCGGTCATCGGTAGCGCGGTCACGAACTCCACGAAGCGCGGGATGGCAAAGGCGGGCATGTGGCCCTTGCAGTATTCCGACAGCGCCGCGGCGGTGAGCAGGCGGCCGTCGCGAAGCACGATCGCTGCCATGACCTCGTCCTCGGCGAGCTCGGACCGCACCGGAAACGCCGCCGCCTCGGCAACGTCCGGGTGCGACAGGAGCACCTGCTCGACCTCATAGGACGAAACATTTTCTCCCCGCCGGCGGATCGCGTCCTTCATCCGGTCGATGAAGCGGAAATACCCATCGGCGTCGCGCATCACGCGATCGCCAGTATGGAACCACAGATTGCGCCACGCCTCTACCGTCTTCTCCGGCATGCCGAAATAACCGGTGGCGAACGCGAACGGCTCCCCGGCGCGCAGCATGAGCTCGCCCGGAACGCCGTCGGGCAGTGCATTGTCCGCGTCGTCGACCACGCGCGCCTCGAACCCATCGCAGACCGGGCCCATCGTGCCGGGACGCTGGCCGGGCAGAGTGCAGCCCAGAACGAAATTCGTCTCAGTCGAACCGTAGCCGTCGAGCAGTTCTATACCGAAACGCTCGCGGAACTCGGGATGGAAGCGTTCCGGCACGCCCGGAGCCAGTGCAATGCGCACGCGATGCGCGCGGTCAAGCTCGCTGACCGGACACGAGAGCAGCATCGGTACCATCGCGCCAAGGAGGTAGGTGACGTTGGCGCCATGGCTGGAGAGGGACGCGGCAAAGCCTGAGACGGAAAATCGCGGTTCCAAAACCAGCGCGGCGCCGGTCAGCAGAGCCTGGTAGAAGGTGTTGAGCGCATTGGTGTGAAACAGCGGCAGGTTAGTGAGTAGCACGTCGTCCCCGCGCAGCCCGAGCAGTCGCGCCGTATTCACGCCCCACCAGAAATACTGGGCGTGCGGGCAGCATACGCCTTTTGAGACGCCGGTCGTGCCCGACGTGTAGAGGATCGCCACTGTATCACCGGGCCCGATCGCGGCTTCCGGCACGGGCTCCGCGGGCGTTGGAAAACGGGCGGGGCGCGGCCAGCGCTCGGCCAGGTTGGCATCACCGATCAGCCAGACCGCACGCAGCGACGGCAAAGCGACTTCCAGCGAGTCCACCGCGTCGGCGAACTCGGCCTGCAACACCAGAAGCTTCGCCTGGGAGTTCGCCAGGATATGCGCAAGCTGTTTACCGCGCGAGGCGGTGTTGATGGGCACCGTCACCGCACCGATCCAGCCGCAGCCAAGATAGACCTGCAACAGCTCCTGTCGGTTGCCGCACATCACTGCGACATGATCACCGCGCTCGATGCCGGCCGCATTCAGTGCTCCGCCGAAGCGGGCGGCCATTTCCAGGGTCTCCGTAAAACTCCAGGCCTGGCCGCCGATCTCGACCAGTCGCCGGTTGCCGTGGAGCGCCGCCTGTCGGCGCAGCATACGGGGCAGCGTGCGTTCGTCAGGGGGCAGGCGCGACGGCAGATCGGCGATGTCTTCCATATCTATGGTGCCGGGGCTGCGATGTTCAGTGGCGGCGGCGCCGGTTCATCCGACCCTCGCATGCCAAAGCGTCCGAGCCCCGGCAATTTGATAGCCGGCCGACGGAGATCGAAGCCGGCAACGGCTCCCAGGATGTTCACCTCAATGCCTTCGACCCAAGCGACGGTCAGGCCGACATAGCCATCGAATGTCAGCTTGACCCCGGTGCCGGAGGGCGCCAGGCGCAACCAGCGGCCGTCGTAAGGGTAGTCTTTGCCGATCGCGGTCGGCGGTAGTGTGGTGCGGATCTCCGGCACCGCGTCTATAACGGCCGCGACAAAAGTATTGGAGTTCGGACCCGGCCATGCGCGGTAGTCGCCCTGGTTGTTTAAGTCATACGTGCGGATTGCCATTTGCATCCGGGGGATCAGAGCCGCAGCGGTGTCGCCGTCAGCCCCAAACACCACCTCTGGCACACGCCCGAACCAGCGCCCATCCGGTTCGAAACCATTCAGGCGGACCGTCTCGCTCCAGGCGGTATAGTCGTAGCGGGTGTAGCTGGCGGCCCCAGCCGGCTTGAGTACGATCCAGCAATGGGTCGCAAAGACGCCGCGCCAGCGTACTGTCTGGGCCGCGAATATCCGCACGACGGCACCAGAATTCTGGTTCGCCGGTGGCAGGTAACCAATGCTGGAGCGATCTGCCGTACGCCAGCCCGCTGCGGTGCCGTCCATACAGTAACGCACGGTGGCAATGCTGAGAGGCAACAGATAAAGGACAACAAACAGCAGCAGGCAGGCTTTGAGGAGGAGCATCCGATGTGGCCGTCCGAACTAGGTTTACGCCGATGCACATGATGTCAAACGCAAACACAGGGCATTACGGGTTTACCGTGGCCGAATTCTGGTCAACCTGGAAGGGGCTTCGGCGCTCTCCCCAATGTCTGCGCTCCCTGTGCGACTCGGTGCAGCATGACGCTGACCGGCGCCAGCAGGAAATAGCACGCCGCTCCAATCCACAGACTGGTGTTGATTGAGAACGCAATGCTGGTGGCGACCGCAACGCTTGCCGCGAGCACCCCAGACGCTCCATTGATCGCCCAGAACCAGGGCGTCGGGCGTCTATCTATCGCGTTCACCAAGCGCATGCCGGTGGGAAAGCCAAATCCCATCAACAGCCCGGATGGCACTATCGCGGCAAGTGCCACGAGGACACGCACCACAAGGCCTTGAGCCTCGAACGCGCTGACCAAAGTGGGGAACCAGTATGACAGCAGCACGACGAACAGGCACAACGATACGGCCCATGCCGCAAGTTTCTGCGGTGCATCCAATTGCAGCCGCTCCGAGATCAGACTGCCGATGCCGGTTGCAAGAATTATGCTGAACAGACCGACGGCAAGTCCGTAGACCGGATGACCAAGGAACAGAGACACCCGTTGGATGATGCCGATCTCGATGAACATGAAGCCGAGGCCTGTGAGCGCAAAATACAGCGTCCCAAGCCAGGCAAGCGATGGCTGCGCGCGCCGGACCGAGGGCAGGCTTGGCAAAATCATGGTAGCCAATACAAGAATCGCCGACACCACAACAATGATGCCGATAGTCCTGGTTGCTTCGAGGTTCCCGCGGATGACGCCGTCCTGTGCTTCCTGCGCGCCCCTGATCGACGCAACATCGGTGAGTACGAGCTGGTTGAAGAAAAAAGGTCTGTCGTCGGTCGGCGCGGTCAGATCGATATGGTATTGCCGTGTCAGTGTGGCGAACTCCGCCGCGCTGACGGCCTGCAGGACCTGCCGCAGCACAGGTGACTCGACCTCACGGTCGGGGCTGACCAGCTCGATAAACCCCAGCTCGTTGGTGGCTCTGTGCAGCAGGCGCAGGTCGTCGGTGGACAACGGCGCGTTGCCGACAATGATCGTCGCCAGGGGCGGCGTTCCGGCGAGGAAGACTTGCGTCTCGGGATGTGAGACGCCACGCCTGCGCAATGCAGCGCTTGCCAGACTGAGTAGCCGGCCGGTCTCTGTGATGTTGCGCGCGTCGTACCAGCGCGAGACTGTGAATACGCCGGTCGGCGTCAGCGCATCGAGGAAGTACTGCCAGCCTTGTATTGTATAGAGACCGTTCTCAGACAGGGAGAACGCGCCAGCGCCGGTCGCAGCCCAGGTGTCGATCAGGCTCATCTCGATGAGGTCGAAGCGTTCGGTCGTGCGCGCAAACCAACTGCGTGCCTCGTCAACGAAAAAGCGGGTGCCGGGCAGGTCGGCCAGTCTGTTATAGACTCGGAACCTGTGGGTCAGCCAGTCGATGAAAATCGGGTTCAGCTCGACACCGGTGACGTCCTTGAAGCCGAACAGGTGGGCCGACAGCATATCTCGACCACCACCTACGCCGATGACAGCCGACCTTCCGTGATTGCGGATCCGGTACGCAAGATTTGTGACGTCGTATTTGAGAAAGCCAACGGAGGCGAGATCACCATTGAACTGGTACATCGCCGTGCCGGCGGAGCCGTCGATGTTCATCATGTGCTGTGGCACTTCCAACGCCGGCATGTTGGGGGAAGGTCCCCACATCGCCGGCTCGCCGGTCGTTTCCGGCTCCGCCCTTACTCTGGAGAACGAGTTCCATTGCTGTGCTGCCGGCCGATCCGTTTCAAGCTGACCCTTCACCAGCATGGGCGCGATCCCGCCCGGCTGCAGCGAATTGTTCGACCAGGCCACCAAAGCGAGCAGCACAGCGAGTTCAGCAGGATATCGCAGCACGAACCATCGGCTGATCGGAAGCTCCCTCATTGCGGCGTCGCGGCTTCCGCGCCATGCGGCCCGGAAGCAGGCAGCGGCGGCAGCGCCGATCGCGCCGACGGCGAGCAGCGCAGATACGCCATCCATCCATGTCAGCAACCCAAGCACGAACAGGCAGCCTGTCGCGGCGCCGACCAGGTCGACGCCGTAGACAATGCCCACCGGCCAGGGGCTTTGCGTGAGTGCGAGCGAGATCGCCATGCCAGCAATTACGTAGGGCGGCAGGATGATCAGGATCAGCTTGAGCCAGAGCAATGCCATCATGGCGGATGTCAAACCAGTCAGAACCACAGTAGAAACCATCGACAACGTCGAAATCACTACCGCAATGGCGAATGCGGAGCCGATCCAGGACAGGTGCTCGAGCAGGCGCACGGGTGGGAAAAGACTCGCCTTGAAATAGACCAACAGCGATCCGGCGGTCATGCCGAACATCGCCATGCTGATGGCAAAGAATGCGAGGTAATACCACGCGATCACCGACAGAAGCCGTGTCTCCATGATCTGCAGCATCAGGCTGCACATGCAGATCAGAAACAGACCGGTCAGAAACAGCAGTTTTGTTCGGCGCATGGAGGCTCCCAGGTTGATCGAGTTCTCGTCGCGCCCACGTGTCACCGCGCCCTTGCCGTCGGCAAAATCAATCGGCCGACAATTTACTCTCCCGAGATCGTCTTTCCGACCGGCACCCAACGGCCGCCCTCGAAGCGTTGGATCTGAAACCGGTTGATCAGGCTGTAGTCGGTGGGACTCGTCGTTACAGTGACGCCAGGAAGCAGCATCGGCACGCGGAGATTGTTCAGATGCGTGGCGATGTTCAGCACGTTCTCGCGGGTAAGCGTCGCGCCCGCCTGTTCGAGAACGTGCGCGGCCAAAAATGAAGCGATGTAACCGTTGACGACACCGGTGTCGCGCGGGTTGCCCTCGGTCAGGTTGGCCTTCTCCCAGGCCAGAAACGCCTTCACGTCCGCATCATCCGCCCATGCCTGATCGAACGGATCTTTGGCGAAGGCGGTCGAGATCAGGCCTTCCGCATTTTCCACCCCCGCGGGCTTGAGCACCCCCTCGACGTTGCTCGCTATGCTGCAGATGAGATGCAATGGGGTCCAGCCGAGCTTGCGGACGCCTCGAATCTGTTCCGCTCCGGCTTTTTGTGTGCCGGCAAAGTAGAACACGTTCGCTCCTGATACTTTCGCTGCGATCAGCTGCGAATCAACCGTCGGGTCCGTGACTTCATAGGTCTGCTCGGTGACGATCAAGGAGTCCGCCTTGTCACCGAGACCGGATCTGAACCCCGCGCGAAAGTCCTTGCCGAGATCGTCATTCTGGTAAAGCAGCGCGATCCTGGGTGAGGCGACGGCTTCGAGGACGTAGCGCGCCATCGCACGGCCTTCCACCACGTAGGCGGGTATGAACCCCATGGTCCAGGGAAACGCCGCGGGATCCCTGAAGCGGCTCGCGCCCGTGGTGATGAACAGTTGCGGCACCTTCTTGACGTTGAGATATTTCTCCACCGCGGCGTTCGTGGGCGTGCCCACGGAGCCGTACAGCATCAGGACGTTGTCGTCCTCGACCAGCCGCCGGGTCGCCTCGACGGTCTTTGGCGGGCTGTAGCCATCATCGAGCACGATGAGCTTGACCTGCCGGCCATTGATGCCACCGGATTTATTGACCGCATCGAAATAAGCGAGCGACGCATGCCCCACCACACCAGCCACCGAAACCACACCGCTGAACGGCACGGTCTGCCCGAGCCTGATCTCCGTGTCGGACGCGCCAGGACTATATCGCTGCGCCATAGCTGAGCCGGCCGTGACGAAAAACATCGCCATAACTGCGCAGATGATGCTGCCGAGCATGCGGCTGTCCTCCCATAACATGCCGACGGACGCCTTGTTGGCGATCCCGTATGGAAGCCAACTGTCCGGCCCCACACCAAGATGGTCAATGCCGCCGGAGTGGTGCAATTGACGAGCTTGTGCGGTGCAAGAGTCTGTTGCGATCCCCTTCGTCATCCCCGCGAAAGCGGGGACCCAGTGGTGGCCTGGGTCCCCGCTTTCGCGGGGATGACAACAAAGGGCGGGGATGACAACAGAGGGCGGAATGACGACAGAGGGATAAAACGTCATCGTCAACCGACGCACTTACTCCGCCTCGAACCCTAAATGCCCGCCCTGCGTCGAGGGCGGTCAATCCATCAAGCGTGCACTGGGGTGTCGGACGTCGTGCGGGCTTGTGCCGTTCAGACTGTCGTCGCCACCTTGATCCTCGACACTGCGCCGTTGCCGATGCCGGCCGCATCCTCGGGTCAGGTGCTGTCGGCCAGCGCCACGCCAACGTACTTGAATTGGTGCACAACGTCGTTGGACGGATGGGCGGAGTCGTACTGAACCTGGAAGACGCTGACCACATGATCGCTCAGATCGCCGTTTTCATCGAATGACAGCGTGCCCTGCAGGGTATCCACCTTGCCGGCCTGGATGGCGTCGCGTACCGACGCCCGGGTCACCGCAGCGCCGGATTTCGCCACTGTCTCGATAGCCGCGAGCACGACCAGCGCCGCATCGTAGGCGGTGATCGCGTAATCCGACGGTGGCGCGCCCCAACGCTTTTGATAGCTAGCGAACCAGGACGACAGCTTCGTGTCGTCCAGCATATGCGGCGCGGCGATCGTGCTGTACCAGCCCTGCGCCGCCGGGAACCCGCCGGCCGACAGGATCGCTTGCTGATGCATGCCGTCGCCGCCGGCCTTGATCATGTCCGGCATGATCTCGTAGCTCTGCTTGACCAGCTTGACCCCGGCCAGTGCGCTGGAACCGCAATATATCGCCTCCGCACCCAGGCTGCGGATCTTCGTCAACAGCGGGCGATAGTCGCTCTGCAGCGGATCGACACGGTCCCGGCCCAACACCGTCATGCCGCGCTTGGCTGCCTGCGCCTGGAATGCATCGGCCAAGCCCACGCCATAAGAGCCGGTGTCGTCAATCACGAAAACCGACTTCACCTTGAGCTGATCTGCCATGAAATTGGCCATGTTGGGGCCTTGGTAGGCATCGGTGGTCACGGTGCGGAAATAGATCGCCTTGCCGGCGGGGCGGTACTGCGCGGCGAATTTCGGATCGGTCAGGTCGGGGTTGGTCGAACTCGGCGCCACAGTGGCGAGGTTGCCCTGACTGAGCAGCGGCGCCATTGCCTTTCCGCTGCCGCTCGCCATCGGACCGATGGCGGCGACAACCGAGGAATCGACGACCATCTTGCGTGCATTGGTCGCTGCCTGCGCGGGATCGTACTG
>DATMND010000390.1:0-3275 GCA_035569235.1 Acetobacteraceae bacterium
TGACCGGAACGCAGCCGGCCGGCCCTCGACGAGGGTCAATCTGACCGTATGCCAGATTACAGACCGCCGTCGTGAGAATACAAAGGGCAAGCGTAACAGATGTTCCTACGGTGCGCTGTAACGTAGCGATTGGCGTCAGCATCTACCGGCACCCCCTTCTCGCCGTCCGCCATTGACGGCCCGAGCAGGATTGAAAACCGTCCATGTGTTGGAAGCAAGCAACTGACGGACACGGTGGAAGCCAACACCGACATTGCCGCCGCGCTCTGGGCGTTACTGCGCCGGTCCGGGTCAATCTTGCGTATGATAACGTCCGTTATCGGCGCGGCCGTCCCATCAAGGGTAAGTGGCGCGTTAAAGGCACCTTGCATTGAGCCGGTGGCGTGGGCTGATCTTGGCCCATGGACGGTGACCAGTCGACGATCGAGCACGCTGATGGCTTAACGAGTGGTCATATGACTACTCGTACGAGCACTCACACACAGCGTGTTGAGGTGATTACGCGCGGTGAACGGCGTCGCCGTTGGTCGATCGAGGAGAAGCGCGAGATTGTCGCGGAGAGCCTGCAACCTGGCGTCGGGCCGAGCGAGGTCATTCGCAAACACGGTATCAGCTCTGGCCAGCTCTACACCTGGCGCCAGCAGCTGACGCGCCGTCTTGGCGGTGAGCGAGGTGCACCGGCGAATTTTGCGCGCGTCGATGTGGCCGTGGCGCAGCGGCAGGAGATTGCCGCCCCGATGGCTGACGCCGCGACGGCCGTCGAGGCGACGCCGCGTACAGGAGTGCCTGTGATTGCCTCGCCACGCACTGAGGGGTTGATCGAGATCTTGTTGCCTGGCGGTGCCTCGGTGCGTGTCGACGCGCAGGTCGACAGTCGCGCGCTGCGCCGTGTCCTTAGCGCGCTGCGCGAGCCATGATCACGCCGCCGCCGGGAGTTCGTGTGTATCTAGCCTGTGGCTATACCGATATGCGTAAGGGCATGTCGACGTTGGCCATGCTGGTGCAGCAGACGTTGGGGGACAGTCCGTTTTCCGGCGCGGTTTACGCGTTCCGTGGCCGCCGTGGTGGATCGATCAAAGTGCTGTGGCACGACGGCATCGGGATGTGTCTGTTCATCAAACGTTTGGAACGCGGGCAATTCATCTGGCCGATGTCGTCGGCTGGAACTGTATCGCTCACGGCGGGTCAGCTTTCCACGCTGCTCGAAGGCTGCGAGTGGCGGGCGACGGCGCGCAATCTGCGGCCAGAGCTGGCGGGCTGATGCAATCACTGCGTGATCACGCGAGAGTCATTGGCAGCGACGCGACGACGCACATCATCATTCAAATGTGCAGATCGACCTCGCGGCACTCCCCGACGATACGGATATTCTGCAGCGCATGCTGCGGCAGGTGGTGCCTGAGCTGCAAGCCGAGAACGAGAAGCTGTGGCAGCTGGTGCAGCGTCTGCTGCGCCATCGGTTTGGCCCGCGTTCCGAGCAGCTCGACCTCGATCAGCTGCAACTCGGCCTGGAGGAAGCGGAACAAGGGGCCGCGGAAGACGAAGCGGCCAAGGACGCGGCGGAGGCATCGGAGCGACGGCGGCGCAGCCAGCCGGCCAACCGCAATCGCGGCGCGCTGCCGGCACACCTGCCGCGCTTCGAGGTCACCATCGATGTCGAGAGCAAGGTATGTCCGTGCTGCGGGGGCGCGCTGCACATGATCGGTGAAGATCGTACCGAGCAGCTCGACCTCGTGCCCGCCCAACTGCGGGTCAAGGTCCTGTGTCGTCCGCGCTACGGTTGCCGCGCCTGCGAGGGCGCTATGGTGCAGGCACCGGCGCCCGAGCGGCCGATCGACGGCGGCATGGCGACCGAAGCACTGATCGCGCATGTGGTGGTCAGCAAGTTCTGTGATTCGCTGCCGCTCTACCGTCAGGCGCAGATGCTCAAACGTCAAGGCATCACGCTGGACCGTTCGACGCTCAGCACCTGGGTGGGACGCGCGTGCTGGTGGCTGAAGCCGCTGTATGAGTTGGTGGTCAGCACAGTGCTGTCGACGGACAAGGCCTTCGCCGACGAGACCACGCTGCCGGTGCTGGATCCCGGCAGGGGGAAGACCAAGACCGGCCGGCTCTGGTGTTATGCCGTGGATGATCGGCCCTGGACGGGTCCCACTCACCCGGCAGCAGCCTATGTGTACTCCGAAGATCGCAGGGGTGAGCACCCGACTGCCCACCTGGCCGCATTCAAAGGCACACTGCAGGTGGATGGCTATGCCGGATTCAGCAGCCTGGTCGAAGCGCGCAAGGATGCGTCAATTCAGCTGGCTTTTTGCTGGGCGCATCTGCGGCGCCCGTTCTACGAGATCTACACTTCTACCCAATCACCGCTCGCGGCTGAAGTGCTGGCGCGCATTGCCAAACTCTACGAGATCGAAGGCGAAATCCGTGGCCAACCGCCCGATCTGCGCAAAGCCGTTCGTCAGCTGCGAAGTCGACCGCTGGTCGACGCACTGCACATATGGCTACAGGAGCATCTGCCGCGCGTGCCCGGCTGGTCAGACCTGGCAAAAGCCATGCGCTATGCCTTGCGACATTGGGATGGGCTGATCCTGTATCTCGACGATGGTCGGCTGGAGATGGATTCGAACGTAGTCGAGCGCGCGATTCGCCCGATAACCATTACGAGAAAGAACTCACTATTCGCCGGATCCGATGCCGGAGCCCGTCATTGGGCGATTGCCAATACCTTGATTCAGACCTGCAAGCTCAACGCCGTCGAGCCACTCGCCTACCTCACCGACGTCTTGCAACGCATCGTCTCGGGTCGCACCAAGAACCACGAGCTGCACTCACTGCTGCCGTGGCACTGGCGTCCGGACAACGCCCTCATAGAAACCGCCGCGTAGTCACCGCCACGAGTTGCGGCGTCACCAAGTCAACGGCGATCATCGGCCCGGTTCCCTCGACGAGCCGGGGGCCAGCCAACGATGCCGAGTAAGCCGCTAAGGTAACCGGTCGGCGCTGACGCTACGGTGTATCCCGCTCGCTCCCACAGCATTGAATTACCCACGCCACTGCCGCGGAGTCCGGCGTCCATAGCCGTTCCCAAAATCTGCCGACGCCTCCCATCTGCGACATTTTACCCTACTGCCTCGCTGCCGCGTCAATCGACGCCATCAGTGGTGCAGGCATGCCTGTTACCTCATTGGGAAACTCGGGTGCGGTTATGCTGGCGATGTCGCGCTGATCGAACAGCGAAAGCTGCAGCGTGCCGCTCTCCAGCAACGTCTTGA
>DATMND010000391.1:0-3651 GCA_035569235.1 Acetobacteraceae bacterium
GCATGCTCTACGATCTGATCCCCATGATGCCGGAAGGCAGGCTGCGTCCGCTGATGCAGCGCTTTTCACTCATGCTGCAAGACCAGCCGCTCTTCGCTGACGTTTTCGGACCGATCTGATAAATGAGGGGAGTCGTGAGGCCCGAGCATACAGTTCCCGCTTTGCCCCGCTGTCCGTCTCCAGGCTCGAATCGGCCACCTCGACCAGCAACAGCACGTCGTCGGGCTTCGGGTGCGCAGTCGGGTAGCCGCCCCAGGGTCGCCGCACAACTGTAACGTCCGGCTGCAACTCCGATCCACCGTCCAACGTGATGGGGTTCTGCACCCGCACAGACGCCCGCCCCGCGACGGCTGGGACCAGTGCCTCCATTAGCGCGTCAACAGCAAGTGCATGCCGTGGCCCAATCGGTGACATATCGACCAGTTGCCCTTCAAGCAGCTCAACCCGATCGTCCTCGCCCAGAATACCGGCCTCACCCAATCGGTGATAATCGGCCACCGTCAGACGATGCCGCGGCACCGGATGGCGGCTGAGCACGTCGATCTGACCCGTATCCATTGCCCCTTATCCTCCGGCACTGGTCGCTGTCGCCTGGTACGGTAGCGGTGTCCCGCCTGCCCCGCTATATGGCAACGCCAAGGAGTCCGCGCACCCGCACATGTCCGACGCCGCCAACCCTAGTCCCGCTGTCAACCAGGAACTGGCCCGCGAATTCGGCCTTTCAGCCGATGAATATGCCCGCGTCCTCGAGGCCATGGGCCGCACGCCGACACTGACCGAGCTCGGCGTGTTCAGCGTCATGTGGTCGGAGCATTGCAGCTACAAGTCGTCGCGCGTCTGGTTGCGCCAGCTCCCCACCAAGGCGTCCTGGGTGATCCACGGCCCGGGCGAGAACGCCGGCGCGGTGGATATCGGCGATGACCTGGCCGCCGTGTTCAAGATGGAGTCGCACAACCACCCCAGTTTCATCGAGCCCTACCAGGGCGCGGCGACCGGCGTCGGCGGCATTCTCCGCGACGTGTTCACCATGGGCGCGCGGCCGATCGCCAACCTGAATGCGCTGCGTTTCGGCCGGCCCGACGATCCGATGACCAGGCGCATCGTAGATGGCGTGGTGCGCGGCATCGGCGGCTACGGCAACTGCGTCGGCGTCCCCACCGTCGGGGGGGAAATCAATTTTCACGCCGCCTACGCCGGCAATCCACTGGTCAACGCAATGACCGTCGGGATCGCGCCGCGGGATCGCATTTTCTTGTCGGCTGCGGCCGGCGTCGGCAATCCGGTGGTGTATGTCGGCTCCAAGACCGGGCGCGACGGCATCCACGGCGCCACCATGGCCTCGGCCGAGTTCGGTGCCGACGCCGAGGAGAAACGGCCCACCGTCCAGGTCGGTGATCCGTTCACCGAGAAGCTGCTGATCGAGGCGTGCCTCGAACTGATGGCGACCGACGCCATCGTCGCGATCCAGGACATGGGTGCGGCCGGCCTTACGTCATCGTCGGTGGAGATGGCGGCCAAGGGCGAGGTCGGCATCGAGCTCGACCTCGACCAGGTGCCTGCGCGCGAGACCGGCATGACCGCCTATGAGTTCATGCTGTCGGAAAGCCAGGAGCGCATGCTGATGGTGCTGCGCCCGGACCGCGAGGCCGATGCGCGGGCGATTTTTGATAAGTGGGAACTCGATTTCGCGGTGATCGGGCGCATCACCGACACCGGCCGGATCACCGTGCGGCATCACGGGCAGGTCGTGGCGGACATCCCGCTCGCTCCGTTGAACGATCAGGCGCCGCTGTATCACCGTCCGACCACCGAGACGCGCAAGCTGCCGCAGATCAATCCGGCCAAGGTGGAGGACCGTGTCGGGCTGACCGCCGCGCTGTGGACGCTGATCGCCTGCCCCGATCTCGCGTCGCGCGCCTGGGTGTGGGACCAGTACGACAGCACGGTCGGCGGCCAGACGGTGAAGCGTCCAGGCGCCGCGGACGCCGCCGTGGTGAAGCTGGAGGGTTTGACGCGGGCGCTCGCGCTCACCACCGACTGCACGCCCCGCTACTGCGCCGCCGATCCGGAAGCCGGCGGCATGCAGGCGGTGGCCGAGGCCTGGCGCAACCTGACGGCGGTCGGGGCAAGGCCGCTGGCGCTGACCGATAACATGAACTTCGGCAACCCCGAGCGGCCGGAGGTGATGGGCCAGTTCGCCGCCGCGATCCGCGGCATGGCGGCGGCCTGCGAGGCCCTCGACTTCCCGGTCGTGTCCGGCAATGTCAGCCTGTACAACGAAACCCGCGACGCCTCCGGCGCCGTGCGCTCCATCCTGCCCACCCCGGTGATCGGCGGCCTCGGCGTGCTGGACGATGCGGCGCAGGCGGTCGGCATCGCGCTCGCCCCGTGGCTCGATGTCGTGCTGGTCGGCGTCACCAAGGGCTGGCTCGGCCAGTCACTCTGGCTGCGCGAGATTGCCGGCCGCGAGGAAGGCGCGCCGCCGCCTGTTGACCTGCCGGCTGAACGCGCGACTGGGGACTTTGTGCGGACCCATATCCTGGCGGGCCATATCCGCGCCTGCCACGACGTCTCCGATGGCGGATTGCTGGTCGCGGTTGCGGAGATGGCGATGGCGGGCGTGACAGGCGTCAGGCTGTCCACTGGACCGCGCGAAATCCCCAGCCATGCTTACTGGTATGGCGAGGACCAGGGCCGCTATGTGCTTGCGGTGCCGGACGCTGCCTCTTTCATACGGACCGCGGAGGCGGCCGGCCTGTCGGCGGTGCGCATCGGCACCTCGGGCGGACAGGATTTGACACTGCCCGATGGGGGCACAATATCAGTCCGAGCGTTGCGCGCGGCGCATGAACGCTTCTTTCCGTCCTGGATGGACGGCAGCTGAACCGGGGGAGAGACCTGCATGGCGATGGCGGCGAGCGAGATCGAGGCGCTGATCAAGGCAGGAATCCCCGATGCGCGCGTCACCGTGGAGGACCTTGCCGGCGACGGCGACCACTACGCCGCGACTGTGGTGTCCGAGGCGTTTCGTGGTGTTCCGCGCGTGAAGCAGCACCAGATCGTCTATGCCGCATTGCGCGGCCGAATGGGGGGCGAACTGCACGCCCTCGCGTTGCAAACGTCAGCCCCAGATTAGGAGTTTCCGCCGATGACCAACGAAGTCTTCGACCGCATTCAGGGCGAGATCGCCGAGAACCCGGTGATGCTCTACATGAAGGGCAACGCGATGTTCCCGCAGTGCGGGTTCTCGGCGCGGGTGGTGCAGATTTTGACCCACCTGGAGGTGCCGTTCAAGACGGCGAATGTGCTGGAGGACGCGGAGCTGCGCGAGGGGATCAAGCAGTTCTCCCAGTGGCCGACTATCCCGCAGCTTTATGTGAAGGGCGAGCTGGTCGGCGGCTGCGATATCGTGACCGAGATGTTCCAGTCGGGCGAGCTCGAGACGCTGCTGGCCGAGAAGGGCGTCGCGCACAAGACCGAGGCGTAAGGTCTTAATCCATTCTTCGCGACCGATGCGCAGGCTGCGGCCATGCGCATCGGGATCGTGGTTCCGGCCTATAACGCCGCTTCGTGGATCGGGGGTGCGGTCGCGTCGGTGATTGGCCAGACCTATCGCGACTGGACGCTGGTCGTGGTGGATGATGGGTCGAC
>DATMND010000392.1:0-5204 GCA_035569235.1 Acetobacteraceae bacterium
TGTCGTCATCCTCGCCCCTTGTCGTCATCCTCGCCCCTTGTCGTCATCCTCGCCCCTTGTCGTCATCCTCGCCCCTTGTCGTCATCCCCGCCCCTTGTCGTCATCCCCGCCCCTTGTCGTCATCCCCGCGAAAGCGGGGACCCATTTGCCGCCTGAGATCCCCGCTTTCGCGGGGATGACGACAGAGCGGAGATGAGGACAGAGCGGAGATGACGACAGAGCGGGGATGACGACAGAGTGGGGATGACGACAGAGCTCGCGATCCGAGGAGATTGCGATCCGCGGGTGCGATGCTTCGCTGGTTCCGCCTCGGATCCCAAGGCTGCGCTTACTCCTGACGGCGCCTGTTGCAAACATTGACGCCGCGGGCCCCATTGGTTGGAACGGGTCCATCAAAAGGAACCCCGCCATTTGACCCGTATGCTGATCGCCGTCGGGGCGATGTTTCTGCAGCAGACATGCGGCTCGGTCGGCAGAGTGCTGCCTGCCGTGCTCGCCCCGCTGATCATTCTCGAACTGCACGCTGATCCGTCCTGGGTTGGGGTTTATTTCGGCCTGACAGCCATCGCCGCGCTGATCGGTCAACTCGGATCGGGCGGGTTCATCATTCGCCACGGTGCCATCCGCATGAGTCAGATCGCGCTGCTCTCGACCGGTGGCGGGATGGCCGTCGCGATCATTGGAGGTGCGGCGGGCTTCGTGCTGTCGGCGTTGGTCGGCAACTGCATCGCCGCTGTTGCCACTCCCGCCAGTTCCCAGTTGCTTGGCAGATGGGCGATCCGGCGATATGCGCCGTTCGCATTTTCGGTCACGCAGACCGCCATTCCGGCGGGCATCCTGCTTGGCGGCTGGCTTGGCCCGGCGTTGGCCCAATCCCTGGGCTGGCGCGGCACGATGCTGATCAGCGCCGGTGCCTGCTGGTTCTTCGCGCTGCTGTTGCAGCCGCTGCATGGACGGCTTGATACCGATGCGTTGCCGACGCACGCGATCCACCTGTCGGATTTTCGGACGACGATCACGAGCGTGTTGGCGGTGGGGGAGCTGCGCGCGCTTTCCTTCGCCTGTTTTGCGTTCAACGGCCTGCAGGCGGTGTTCATCGCCTATTTTGTGACGTACCTGACAGCGCTCGGTTACGACCTCGTGGCGGCCGGGGCGTTGTTCTCCACGGTCATCGCGATTGCCATCCCGTGCCGCATCCTGTGGGGCTGGGTCGGCAGCTTCTATGTCGCGCCACGGTTCGTGATGTCGTGGCTGGCGTTCGGGATGGCGGCGAGCGTCGTGCTGACCGGCGCATTCACCGAAGCGTGGCCTGCGCTCGGCATCGGCGTGGTCAGCGGCGTGTTCAGCGCCACCGGGATGTCCTGGCACGGCATTCTGCTGTCGGAATCCGCCCGCCTCGCGCCCGTTGGCCGCGCGGGTGCGGTCACTGGCGGCGTACTGTCGTTCGGCCAAATGGGCGCGTTCCTGTGCCCGTCGGTATTTGCACTGCTGCTACGCGTAACCGGCGGCTATGCGGCCGGGTGGACGCTCTGCGCCGTTCCGGCGGTGCTTGTCGGGGTAGATTTGTTGCGTCGCGGGAGAAATAGGGTACGGCGGTAGTCAGCTTCGGCACGGCCGGTGCCTCTTGTTGTCATCCCCGCGAAAGCGGGGACCCAGTTGCGGCCTGGGTCCCCGCTTTCGCGGGGATGACAACAAAAGCAGCGAGGATGACAACAACAGCGACAGGTCCGGTCGCGACTAACGCAGTTGATTCGAAGCAGATCCCAATCGTCGTCGCGAAACGTGATGCCATCGCCCGAGTGTTGCGCGCGGCGTGCCGCCTGCATAGGTTTTCAGCGGGACGGGGAGGTAAGGGAGAAGTGCCGTGAGCCAGCCACGGATGATAGCTACACGCGCGAACCCGCCTGGCGCCGCGTGATGAAAATCTACGAAGGCGGCCGCAGCCTGGACGGCGCGGTGGTGACCGTCGACGGCGCACCGCTGAACCCGCGATTCGATATTCACCGCTTCAGCCGCATGGGTTTCGAGTGGACCTACGAAGGCGATGGCCCGAGGCAGTTGGCGCTCGCCTTGCTGGCCGACCATCTCGGCGATCCGCAACGGGCTCTGGCGCTGACCGAGGGCTTCATGCGCAGCGTCGTGGCTGAACTGGACAATGCCTGGCGGCTTACCGGCGCAGACATCGAGGCAGCGCTCGCCAACTAGTCGAACGCCAGCCCCATCGTCTCGGCCACCAGCGCGGGACGCGACGAGCCCTCCACCTCGATCTGGTTGTCGAAGGTCATGCGCACGCCGCCTTCGATGTCCTCGACGTTCTTCAGCGTCTGGTGCAGTCGTACGCGCGATCCCGCCGGCACCGGCGCGGTGAAGCGCACCTTGTTCGAGCCGTAGTTGATGCCGCGCGACCGTTTGCGGATATGCAGGATGTTGTGCGACAACCGAGGCAGCAGGGATAGCGTCAGATAACCGTGCGCGATCGTCTTGCCGCCCGGCATCTCCCGCCGTGCCCGCTCCACGTCCACGTGGATCCACTGATGATCGCCCGTCGCCTCGGCAAATTTGTCGATCATCGCCTGGTCCACCAGCACCCATTCGCTTGACCCGATCGGCTTGCCGATATGCGCCTTCATGTCGGCCGGCTTCTCCACTTCCAGCATGGCGGTTTCCTCCGTTCCGGTGGCAGCGATTATGCAGGGCCCGAGCGGACTTGTCGCGGCCGGGATTTCCGTCCTATCACTGCCGGAACCGGAGGTAACTGCCGATGGACCATCAAAGGATGTCACAGCGCCAGGCGGCGTTCCGCGCCGACTTCCGCACCCGCATCGCCCGCGCGTATTCGGGCTGGGCGCATGTCGCGCTGATCTACGCACTAGGTTTCGCCGCCATTTGGTACAGCGCCCGGCAGATCGCGCAGCCGGCATGGTACGAGTTCCTGGTGATCCCGGTCGCTTTCTGCATCTCCAACGCGTTCGAATGGTGGATCCACCGCTACGTCATGCACCGCCCGGTGAAGGGCTTCATGGGCATCTACAAGCGTCACACGCTCGCTCATCACCAGTTCTTTACCCACATCGAGCCGACCATCGACAACACGCGCGACTTCCGCATCGTGTTCTTCCCGCCCTATGCGCTGGTCGCGTTCATGGCGCTTTCGATCCCACCGGCGGCGATCCTTGGCCTGCTGGGCTTGCCGAACGCTGGCTGGTTGCTGCTGATCACCAATGTCGGGCTCTATTTGAACTACGAGCTGTTCCATTATTGCTGCCACGTGAAGGACGATCGGATCGTGCGGCATATTCCGTTGGTGAATTCGATCCGCCGCCATCATATCGCCCACCACAACACCGCGCTGATGATGGAGCGCAATTTCAATCTGACCTATCCGATCGCCGACTGGTTCTTCGGCACCTCCGACCTGGCCTGCGGTCTGCTGGGGCATGTGCTCAACGGCTACGATACGCGCTTCGTGCGCCGCGACCTCAAGCGGGTGCGCAACACCACGGATGATCCGCGTGTCGGCCATGTGCAGGTGGCGGCCCAATGACCGCCGGGACAAGCCCGGTGCCAGGCTCGCAACGGATCAAGCAGGGCAACGCCAGCCTGATCGGAGGGATCGCGGTGGGCTTCGCCGTGCTCGTGTTGTGGATTGCGATCGCACACGAACTGGCGTCGGACAGCGCAGCGATCGTCGCTATAGGCCTGCTGGTCGCTGCCGGGATCGCTGCCTGGATCAGGGTGGCCGATCTGTAGGGTAGCCCTGACTATTTGGCATGCCCGCCGGGGGACTCGAACCCCCACGCCAACTGGCTGCGGATTTTAAGTCCGCTGCGTCTACCGTTCCGCCAGGCGGGCGCCCCTGTCACCCTGCTGCAAGCGACTTCGCGATGTCCAGGGCGCGGCGGATCAGGTTGTCGGACGCTTCGGGCGTGCGGAACGCGCTGTGCGCCGACAGGGTCACATTCGGCAGCGTCGCCAGCTCATGCCCCGCCGGCAACGGCTCGGTCGCGAACACATCCAGCGCGGCATGGTGCAGCCGCCCCGACCGCAGCGCCGCGATCATCGCCGCCTCGTCCACGAGAGCGCCACGCGCGGTGTTCACCAGCACCGCACCCGGGCGCAGCTTCGCCAGCCGATCCGCGCCGAGAAACCCGCGCGTCTCGTCGGTCAGCAGCAGATGCACCGACAGCACGTCGCTCTTCCCCAGCAGCGTATCCAGATCGACGAACCCCACCCCCGGCACCGATTTCGGCGAGCGGTTCCAGGCGATCACCCTCATCCCCGACCCCGCCGCGATACGCGCCACCTCGGCCGCGATCCCGCCGAATCCCAGCAGGCCGAGCGTCTTGCCGGTAAGCTGCATCGCTTCGGTGCGCACCCACTGCCCCGCGCGCATGCCGCGGTCCATCGCCGCCAGCCCCCGCGCAGCGGCCCACATCAGCGCGATCGTATGCTCGGCCACCGCCGTGTCGCCGTAGCCTTTGATGATGTGCACGGTGATGCCGTGTTCGGCGAGTTCCTCCGGGTGCATGTAGCTGCGCGCGCCGGTGCCGAGGAAGATGATGTGCTTCAGGCCGGCGCAGCGTCGCATCCACTCCGTGGGCATCTGGGTGTGGTCGTCCAGCACGAAGTCGTAGCCGGCGAGCAGGCCGGGCAGCGTGTCCGGCGGAACCTCGTGTCGCTCGGTCACCGTGACCGGCGGATCATCGGGCCGCACCACGCGACGGAACACGTCGGCCAGGTCGTCCACCGCATCAAGAAACAGACCCTTCATCGCGTCCCCCCGTCGCCTTCGCGCACCAATCTGCGCAAGCCGGCCGGCGGGGGCAAGCAATGCACTTCCCCGGCACGGGGACGATCCCGTATCAATGACGTCTCCGGATGCCGCGCGCCCCTCGCATAGCCCCAGAAGACCGTCGAGCCCCGCGTCGTGCGCCGTCGACCAGGAGGATGGCGGGACCCGCTCGGCCCCCCGTCCCGATCCGTCCGACGTATGCCGCGACCCGGCGGCGGCGCTTCCGGCCGCTGCGCTATGCGATCATCGCGCTGGTGTGGGGCACACTGGCGGTAGCGGTGATGCTGCTGTGGTTCGCCCGCGACTTGCCGAGGCCGGAGGCGGCGCTGGACGCGGCGCGCCGCCCGAGCCTCACGCTGGAGGATCGCTCCGGGCATGTCTTCGCCACGTTCGGCGATCTGGTCGGCGAGCC